>CALMOO010000456.1 GCA_937871705.1 uncultured Hymenobacter sp. | reverse complement strand
GTCTGGGCGTGGCTGAGGGTAGCCAGGCTGAGCAAACCGGCGAAAAGGAACGTCGTTTTCATATGCAAGAGAGTAAGTTACAACCCTAAAACCTACGCAGAAGACGGCGCAGGGTTCGGGCAAGCAGGCGGCAGCAGCTCGGGCGGAAGTGGCTATTTGGGACTGAAAATGAGCGCTTGAGCGCGGCACAACGTCTTGATTTTATTGGCCCGGAATGACGACTTGCCAGCGAAAGGCCCAGCACCAGCGCAGTTGGTAGCGCTCGATGCCGGCCTCGGCCAGCAGGCGCCGCCAATCGGCGCGGGTGAAGGCGCGGGCCACGGACAATGGCGCGTCGTGTTGCACCAGCCGCGAACCGCGTAGCAGCCGGGTCAGGTACTTGATGCTGTAATAAGCCAGCGGGTGCCGGTGCAAGTCGTTGATAATCACGACCAGGGCGGCTTGCTGCTGCCAGCGCCGGAGCAGCGCCACCAGCTCGGCATCGGTGAAGTGGTGGCAGAACAAGCTGGCCGTGAGCACGTCGTAGCGTTGCGCGGCAAACGCCGCCGAAAAAATATCAGCTTGGTGGTAGCTGATTTCGGGATAACCAGCACTTTTGGCCGCAGCATAGTCGAGCATGAAGGCATTGGCATCGATGCCGGTTAGGGCGAGGGGTAGGCGCCGGCGCTGGGCCCAGGCGGCCATGTGGCGCAGCGTGTCGCCGCCGCCACTGCCCAGGTCGGCGAGGCGCAGGGCCCGGCCGGCCGGCCACCGGGGCCGCAACTGGCTTAGGGCCGCCAGCACCGGGCGGTAGCCCCCAAGCCAGGTATTGATGGTTTCGAGCTCGTCGAGGTTTTGGCGCAGCTCTTCGGTGGCGAGGTCGAGGTCGTCCATCAGCTCAGGCGTAGTAGCGCGGGTGCTCAGGTTCATGCCACAAAGGTGCACTAAGCAGCGCCAGTGCTTTCAAAACGCTTCCGTAGCAGAAATCCAGCAATTAATATGAAACATTGTTGTTTTACTATGCAACAATGCCACAACCATAGGAGTATCTTTGGGACGAACAGAATTATTCTGTTTTGCCCCCGGCATGAGATTACCGCTACTCTCCCTACCCCTCCTGCTGACTAGTTTTGGAGCCATCAATGGCCTGTGCCCCGGCCGCGTGGCCAGCCCAATCGTGGGCTCGGCTAGTAGCCTGACGCAGGCTTACTCGCCCGCCGACTGCGCCACGCCTAAGCTGGTTTTGCGGGCCAGTACCTTCAGCTATCCCGACGGGGTGGCCGTGGCGGCCGATGGCACTGTGTACGTAGTGGACACCGATAATACAGAAGTAGTTAAAATCAGCGCTACCGGCACGGTATCTACGCTGGCCTCGGGGGGCTTCACCTACCCCACCGGCGTAGCCGTGGCCGCCGATGGCACCGTGTACGTGGCCGACGCTGGTGGGCGAAGCATTAAGAAAATAAGCTCGACGGGCGCGGTGGCAGAAGTAGCCGCGCATGACTTTGTCTACCCCGCGGGCGTGGCAGTGGCCCCCGATGGCACTCTGTACGTGGCCGATGCCGGCAGTGGCGCCGATAATGGAATCATCAAAAAAATCAGTCCGAGCGGCCGGGTTTCTACCCTGGCCAGCGGCTTCAACAAGCCAAGCGGCGTAGCCATAGCCCCCGATGGCACTGTTTATGTGGCTGACACCGACAATAATAGCATCAAGAAGGTGAGCCCCACGGGCGTAGTGTCGGCACTGGCCAGTACGGGCCTCCAGAAGCCCCACGGCGTAGCTGTCGATGCGGACGGCATTGTGTATGTGGCTAATACATACAACAATACTATCGAGAAAATTACCGCTGCGGGCGTGGCTGTTCCCTTGGGCTGCAGCTTCACCTACCCCTCGGGGGTGGCCGTAGACGCGGCCGGCGCCGTGTACGTGACCGATACTGGCAATAGCGCGGTCCGCAAAATCTCCCCTAGCGGGCAAGTCTCCACGCTTGCCGATGGCCCTGCCGGCACGGCTACCCGCTGAGCTGCACTGGCCTAAGCTGCCCGGTTACCTCACGTAATCAGCCAGATACTCATAGCGCGGACACAGCCGGCCGTGCTGGGCAATGGTAGCCCGCGCCAGCACGCCGGCCGCATCGCCGCTCAGCACGTGCGGAAATACCTGGTCGAGCAGCTGGCGGCCAAAGTCGCGGCTAGCATTGCGCGGCAATTCGCAGGGCAGGTTGTCGACGGCCATGAGCGTAATATTTTCGGGGCGCGCGTACGCCGGCTCTAGCTCGCTGGTGGCCGGGTTGTAGTCGAAGGCCGGCTCGGCAATGGTGCTGCTGCGCTTGGTGAGTGGAATGGAGCCATTGACGTCGCACGTCACGTCGGCGATGGTATTGATTTTAAAATCAGGTTCCCGCGTGTCGACTTCCGTGAAGAGGCGCGGCGCGGCTGGGTGCCAGTAGGCGCAGGCAATGAGCAAATCGGTGAGGGGTAGGAAGCGCGCAAAATCCGAGTCGTAGGCCGCCGGATAGGCATGAAAATGCGCGGTGTCCCAGGCCTGGCCGTCGCGGCGGCGGTGGTAGTCGACGGAACGCAGTTGCGCATACACGGGCTCCCGAAAATCGCGGTGTAGGTAGTCGTGCACGCTCACCTGGCGCAGGCCCATTTTGTCGAGCACCTCTAGAGCGCCACCCGCCACGCGGCCCGAGCCCGTTACGGCTATCTTAATGTTGGGCAGCACTTTAATCTTGAAATACTCTTCCTGCATATCCTCCATGTCGATGCACAGGTGGGCCGGTTTCAGGTCGTAGAGGTTGTGCTTACGACCGTAGGTGAGCAGGCCATTGTAGGCGCCCACAATGCCCGCAAAGCGCCCAAACGCCACGATGCGCTCGCCGGCGGCATTAGTCAGCATTTCGTAATCAATCAGCGTAATACCCTGGCGCAGCACGGCCCGCAGCAGCTCGCGGTTGGCGGGCTGCTTCTTCACGGTGTGCGAGAAGAAGAGGTAGGTTTTGCCGGGCAGCAGCTGGGCCACGGGCACTTCTTTCACACCCAGCAGCAGGTCGCAGGGCCGCAGGTCTTCGGCCACCTCAATGCCCAGGTCGCGGTACTCCTGGTCGGCGTAGGCGCGGTGCGGGCTGGGCTGCACGCGCACCCCTAGGCCGGGGTAAGTCATCTGAAGCTCAACGCACTTTTTGGGGGTTAGGGCAACGCGGCGGTCGGGTGGGGTGCGGCCTTCGCGCAGCAAGCCAACGAGGAAGGGGGTAGGCATGGGGCAGATACTTGAAAACCAGCAGACGCATAACAAGCTGCTCGCTATGCGGAGGCAAGCTACGCATTTGACCGTTGGCACAGACTAAGCCACCGTTCAGGCTATTCACGGCTTTAACATGCCACCTACCCTACCTTGGTATCGTGAATGCTCCTGTTATTTCCTGGTCGCTGCTGCGCGCAGTTGCCCGTATGCCATCGGTATGTCGAATGCTCATTGCCTTGGCTGCGGCGGCCGCTGCGTGGCTGCTCTGCCCATCTGGCCTGGCTACCGTCAGCCGCGCAGTGGCGGCCTGGGACGCCTTCGGGGTGATAATGCTGCTGCTGCTGTGGGCCGCTATCGCCACAGCCGATGCTGAGCGCATTCGGGTGGTGGCCGCCAGCGAAGACCTAAGCCGAACGGTGAGCTTCATTTTTGTGCTGGTAGCAGCCTCGGCCAGTCTGCTGGCGGTGGTGGCCTTGCTGCGCACCTTTCACGACGCGAAACCCACCACGTTGGCTTGGCACATTGGGCTCAGCGTAGTGGCGGTGGGCGCCGCGTGGCTGCTGGTGCACACGGTGTTTACGCTGCGCTACGCCCACGCCTATTACGATGCCGACGAAGATGGCTCTGATAAAGGTGGGCTGGATTTCCCCGGCAAGGACCCCGAGCCCGACTACCTTGACATTGCCTACTTTGCCTTCGTGGTGGGCATGACTGCCCAAACTGCTGATGTCAGCATCAGCGGCCGCACGCAACGCCGGATAGCCTTGCTGCACGGGTTGATTTCTTTCGTGTTCAACACCACCCTGATAGCCCTGGTTATCAGCGGTGTATCGAGCGTGCTCTAGGTCATTTAACGTTTGCCATTGCGAGCAAAGCCAAGCACTGGCAAACGTCTTTTAAAACAACCCGGCGGCCACGCGCCGAATAGCTTCGGCCTTGCCCATGGAGTAGTAGTGCAGGCAGGGCACGCCGTGGGCCATTAGCTCGCGGCTCTGGTTGAGGCACCACTCGATGCCGACTTCGCGGGCGGCGGCATTGTCTTTGGTCTGGTGAATAGCTTCCGACAGTGCTTCCGGGATGCTCAGGAAAAACGCCCGGGGTAGGGCCGTGAGCTGGCTCTTGGTGGTGAGCGGCTTGAGACCCGGAATGATGGGCACCGTGATGCCGGCGTCGCGGCAGCGCTTCTCAAACTTGAAAAACTCCTCGTTGTCGAAGAACATCTGCGTCACGATGTAGTCGGCGCCACGGTCGATTTTCTCTTTCAAGAACTTGATATCGGAGCCGTGGTTGGGCGCTTCGAAGTGCTTTTCGGGGTAGCCGGCCGTGCCGATGCAGAAATCGGTGCACAGCACGGGCTCGGCGCCGGCGGGCTGGTACTGCTCGTCATGGTCGTGGTAGCGGCCGTGGTTGAGCGCATCAATCTGGCCGATGAGGTCGCAGGCGTAGGTGTGGCCATCGGGGTGCGGCTGAAAGTGGCCTTCACTCTTGATGGGGTCGCCGCGTAGCGCCAGCACGTTGTCGATACCCAGGAAATGCAAGTCAATCAGCGCGTTCTCGGTTTCTTCCTTCGCAAAGCCACCGCAGATAAGGTGCGGCACGGTATCGACGTCGAAACGGTTTTTGATGGCCGCGCAAATGCCTACCGTGCCCGGCCGCTTGCGCACGGCCTTGCGCTGCAACAGCCCGCCCGGCCGCTCACGCAGCACAAACTCCTCGCGGTGGTAGGTCACGTCGATAAATGGGGGCTTGAATTCCATCAGCGGCTCGATATTCGAGAACAGCGCGTGGATGTTTTCGCCCTTACGGGGGGGTAGGACCTCAAACGAGAAGAGGGTTTTACCGTCGGCGCGGGAAAGGTGTTCGGTTACTTTCATTACGTTTTGCCTCACCCCCCGGCCCCCTCTCCTTCAGAGAGGGGGAGCCAGGCGATGGCTGATTACCAGTTTTCTTTTCTTACTATCAATGTCAGTTTGTGCCGCCTTGGCTCCCCCTCTCTGAAGGAGAGGGGGCCGGGGGGTGAGGCCGCTACTGCGGGTCGTAATTCAAATTTGGCATCAGCCAGCGTTCCAGCTCCGGCAGCGGCATGTGCTTGCGCTCGGCCATGTCGGCCACTTGGTCTTGGCCGATTTTGCCGAGGCCAAAGTAGCTCGCTGCTGGGTGCGCGTAGTAGAGGCCGCTAACGGCGGCGGTGGGGTACATGGCGAGGTTTTCGGTAAGAATGATGCCGGTTTGCTTTTCGGCGTCGAGCAAGCGGAAGAGGGTGATTTTCTCGGTATGGTCGGGGCAGCCGGGGTAGCCCGGCGCGGGCCGAATGCCGCGATATTCCTCCTTGATTAGCTCTTCGCCCGTCAGGTTTTCGTTGGGCGAGTAGCCCCAGAACTCCTCGCGTACGCGCTGGTGCAGGCGCTCGGCAAAGGCCTCGGCCAGGCGGTCGGCGATGGCCTTTATCATGATGCTGGAGTAGTCGTCGTGGTCGGCCTCGTACTTTTCGATGAGCTTTTCGATGCCAATACCGGCCGTCACGGCGAAGCCGCCGAGGTAGTCGGCGCGGCCGGTTTCCTTGGGCGCGAGGTAATCGGAGAAGGCCACATTGTGCACGCCGGGCGCCTTCTCGCTCTGCTGGCGCAAGGTGAAGAACTCGTCGCGCACCTGCTGGCGGGTGTCGTCTTCGTACACCTCGATGGTGTCGTAGTCCTTGGTGTTGGCGGGCCAAAAGCCTAGCACCGCACGCGCCGTCAGGCTCTTATTGGCGATGACTTCGGCCAGCATTTTTTGCGCATCTTCGAATAGCTTGCGGGCAGCTTCGCCCAGGTTGGCATCTTCCAGAATGCGGGGGTAGCGGCCCTTCAGCTCCCAGGTGTGGAAGAAGGGCGTCCAGTCGATGTACTGCGCCAACTCTTCGAGCGGATAGTTGTCGAGCACCTTCGTGCCCAGGAAGGTCGGCTTGGTGATGGGCGTGGTTTCCCAATCGGCCTTGAAGCCGTTGTTGCGAGCCGCCTCGATGGTGAGGTACGCCTTATCGCGCTGGCGGCCGGCGTGGTCTTCGCGCAGAGCTTGGTACTCGTCGCGAATGGTTTGGGTGTAAGCCTCTTTGCCCGAACCGAGCAAGCTGGCCGCTACCCCCACCGAGCGCGAGGCATCGTTCACGTACACCGCCGAGCCGCTGTAGGCGGGCGCGATTTTCACAGCCGTATGCAGGCGCGACGTGGTGGCGCCGCCAATGAGCAACGGCACTTGCAGGCGGCGCTTTTCCATTTCGCGGGCCACGTACACCATCTCGTCGAGCGAGGGCGTAATGAGGCCACTCAGGCCGATGATGTCGGCGCCCTGCTTCTGGGCTTCGTCCAGGATGCGCTCGAGCGGCACCATCACGCCGAGGTCCACAATCTCGAAGTTGTTGCAAGCCAGCACTACGCCCACGATGTTCTTGCCGATGTCATGCACGTCACCTTTCACAGTAGCTAGCAATATCTTACCAGCCGTCTGGCGGGCGGCGCCTTCCTTCTCCGCTTCCAGAAAAGGCTGCAAATACGCCACGGCTTTCTTCATCACGCGAGCCGACTTCACTACCTGGGGTAGGAACATCTTGCCGGCCCCGAAGAGGTCGCCGACCACGTTCATGCCGGCCATCAGCGGGCCCTCAATCACGTCGAGCGGGCGACCAACTTGCTGGCGCACCTCCTCGGTGTCTTGGTCGATAAACTCGGTGATGCCGCGCACCAGCGCGTGTTGCAGTCGCTCGGCCACGGGTAGGCTGCGCCAGGCGTCGGCTACTACTTCGACCTTGCCTTTTTGCTTTACCGTTTCGGCGAAGTCTACGAGGCGCTCGGTGGCGTCGGCGCGGCGGTTGAGCAGCACGTCTTCGCAGAGTTCGAGCAGGTCTTTGGGGACGTCGTCGTAAACGGCGAGCTGGCCGGCATTCACGATGCCCATGTCGAGCCCCGCCCGAATGGCGTGGTACAGGAAGGCCGCGTGCATGGCCTCGCGCACCACGTCGTTGCCGCGGTACGAGAAGCTAATGTTGCTCACGCCGCCGCTGGTGCGGCAGCCGGGCAGGTTCTCCTTTATCCACTTCACGGCCCGGATGAAATCGAGCGCGTAGTTGCGGTGCTCGTCAATACCGGTACCGACGGTCAGAATGTTGGGGTCGAAAATAATGTCTTCAGCCGGGAAGCCAACTTCCTTTGTCAGAATATCATACGAGCGCTGGCAGATTTCAATGCGCCGCTCGTAGCTGTCAGCCTGGCCGTTTTCGTCGAAGGCCATTACCACCACGGCCGCGCCGTACTGGCGCACCAGTCGGGCGTAGTGATTAAAGCGCTCCTCGCCTTCTTTCAGCGAAATCGAGTTGACAATGCTCTTGCCCTGCACGCACTTGAGGCCCGCTTCGAGCACCGTCCACTTCGACGAGTCTATCATTATCGGCAGCCGGGCAATGTCGGGCTCCGAGGCGATGAGGTGCAGGAAGGTCGTCATCACGGCCTCCGAGTCGAGCATGCCCTCGTCCATGTTGATGTCGAGCACCTGCGCGCCGTTTTCGGCTTGGGCACGGGCCACGGCCAGCGCCGCCTCATAGTCGCCCGAGCGAATGAGCCGCGCAAAGGCCCGCGAACCCGTCACGTTGCAGCGCTCGCCAATGTTGACGAATAAGCTGGCAGGCGTGATGTTGAAGGGCTCCAAGCCGGCCAGGTGGGTCGTGCCTTTGGCTAGCGGCGCTTCGCTGCCCTGCACCAAGGCCGACGCCGAGGCTTGCTCATTGTCAACCAGCTGCGCTTGTTCGGCGGGAGCTAGCGGGTGCAACTGGCTCGCGTGCACGGCGCGCGGGCCGTACTTGTCGGCCAGCTTTTTCAGCTCGGCAATGTGCTGGGGGGTAGTGCCGCAGCAGCCGCCCACCACATTCAGCAAGCCTTCTTTTAAATAGTCTTCCACGAGCGCCGCAAACTCCTGGGCCGACTCGTCGTAGCCGCCGAAGGCGTTGGGCAAGCCCGCGTTGGGGTAGGCCGATACGGGCACATCGGCCAGGCGGGCCAGCTCGCGCACGTAGATGCGCAGTTGGTCGGCACCTAGGGCGCAGTTGAGGCCCACGCTCAGCAGCGGCAAGTGGCGGATACTGTGCCAAAACGCCTCCACTGTCTGCCCGCTCAAGGTGCGGCCCGAGGCGTCAGTGATGGTGCCCGAAATCATAACTGGCACTTCCCTACCCCCCTCGTTGAAGAACTGCTGCACCGCGAAGAGTGCCGCTTTAGCATTGAGTGTATCGAAGATGGTTTCGATGAGCAGCGCATCTACGCCGCCATCCACGAGGCCGCGGGTTTGCTCCAAGTAGGCGGTGGCTAGCTCGTCAAACGTCACGGCGCGGAAGCCGGGGCGGTTCACATCGGGCGAGAGCGAGGCCGTGCGGTTGGTGGGCCCAATAGCGCCGGCCACGAAGCGCGGCTGCTCGGGCGTGCGGGCCGTGTACTCGTCGGCCACTTCGCGGGCCAGGCGTGCCGACTCGTAGTTTAGGTCATACACGATGTGTTCGAGCGCGTAGTCGGCCTGCGCGATGGTGGTACCCGAGAAGGTATTCGTCTCCACCATATCGGCCCCAGCCTCGAAGTACTCAGCATGAATAGCCCGAATAATGTCGGGCCGGGTCAAGCTCAGCAGGTCATTGTTGCCGCGCAATGGGCGCGGGTGGTCAGCGAAGCGCGTGCCGCGAAAATCCTCCTCTTCAAGGGGGTAGCGCTGAATCATGGTGCCCATGGCGCCGTCCAGAATCAGCAGGCGCTGGCGCATCAACGCGGGCAGCGGCGAGATGCGGGCCGGGTCGAGGGCAACAGGGGGGGTAGCGAGCGTGGCAGCAACGGACATATTCTTTCGGGAGGCAAAAGCAGAAGCAAATAGCCCCTATCCAGAAAGAAAGCCGCGCCAAGCGGCGCAGGTTCCGGCTGATATCTTCTTCGACCCTAAGTGCGTGGTCGAACAGGACTTGGCACCGGCCTAAAGGCGGTTGCCAAGACGTCATCGGGCCTGGTCCCTCGGTCTTTCTGGATAGCAGCAGTTACGAAGATACAACGATTAGCTTGCACTTAGCTAAAAAGCTCCGCAACCCGCCTCCGGTTGTTTATAACGCAAAAAGCGCCTCTCCGGTGCGGAGAGGCGCTTTTTACTCGAAGTAGTACCTGCTTACGGGAACAAAACAGCGCGGTAGCTATTGGCATCAACTACCGGAATGGTCGAGCCATAGTAGTTATTGATAACCCGAATCCACTCATTGGCAATGATGGCGTAGCCGCGGGGGGTAGGGTGCACGCCATCGAGCCCAAAGAGGTTGCCGCTAGCAAACGTGGCCGTGTTATTCACCGCGTTGCTGGCAATGCCGCTAGCGGCAATGCCCGTGAAGAAGGTATTCATATCGGCTACTGGCACTTTGAAACGAGCGGCCGTCTTGGCAATAATATTGTTTAACTGCGTAGTACGGGCATTCACGGCCGTAATTTCAGCCGCATCAAGCACGTACTTATTTGGCAGCGGATTAGTCGGCGTGCTGCCGGCGCCGGTGGCTGCTACAGCTTGGGCAGTTAGGGTTAGCAGGTCGGCATTCGTGGCCAGGCGCACTGCTGGCGTACCGGCAACTTGGATAAATACACCAGGCGAAGCGGCGTTGGCTGCCTTAAAGGCTGCCGCCACCGCAGCCACGGTCACGGTAGTAAAGTACGGTACACTGGTAACGTTCGGGATATTCGCCACCGCACCTTTCACGGTTCCACTTTTGGTGATGGTGTTCAGAATATCGCGGTAGCCGCGGCCAAAGCTGGTAGTATCCGTGAGGGCGCTGAAGGGATTGGTTGCATCCACTACCCCCCCGTTGGAGGCGTAGGTCAGCACGTCATTATTACCCATCCAGCAAGTGAAGAAGGTCGGCGTTTTTTGGCTAATGAACGTCACATAGTCCTTGGCACCCT
>CALMOO010000455.1:4234-6295 GCA_937871705.1 uncultured Hymenobacter sp. | reverse complement strand
TTTCAGGTAGGGGTAGGGCAGAGGCGAAGCGGGTTTGGGGCGCTAGATGCAGGCAAGGGGGTAGGGGTTGCCTGGGAGTAAAAACTTTTCAAAGGAAAGCCCCAACGAGTGAGCAGGGCTAGGTTTCATTTGACGTAGAGAATGGGTTTGTCGGAGTTTTTATAGCCATAGAAGACACCATACTATGCTCGTGCTTTTCGGTTAGTCAACGCCGAATCCAGGACCAGTCCGCTAGGACGCACTTCATAATAGAGCCTCGGAATATACATCTGCCGAATGCGGCCCTGCTCATCCTGCCACTCCTCACCATAATCGTTAATTCTGGCGAATTCTAGCTTCCCATCACTGTCTACATCCCTTGCCGGACCATCAAAAGTAAGTAGCGTGTCAATCTTAACTACCGTAGAATTGGTAATGGTGAAGCGCCGAGCTAAGTCTTTAGACGGCCGGTTATTGAATGCTATCAACAGTTCGCCGTTCCCGTGCCCAGTTGGCACCCATAGGGGATATAGCTTCTTTGTTTGCGGCATCGAGTAGTAGCTATAAGCTAAGCCATCGTCGGTGGTGTCGCGAAAAATAACTTTGTTGTTATGCTTGATAGTAAAAGTTAGCTTCAAGTCGCTCAACTCACGAATTATGGTTGAATTAGCAACCGGTACAGATTTGATAACAACCAGTAGGCCAGGTATTACCGTTTTAATCTCTTCGAACGGCTTATGCAGCGCGGGCACATCACCAGACTTAGGAGAAGTTGGCTGGGTTGCACTATTAAGCGTATCCTGCGGCGCTAGGGCAACTGCAGTGGTGCTGTTCATGGTGTCTGCCACGCTCGTTGGTACTTGGGTGGTGGCTACTGCGGGGCTGGTTGCCGCTGGTTTGCTTTCGCAGGCTACAAGGGCGATGAATAAAAACAGATAACCGTTAACAAGCTTGAGCATAGTATCGGGATAGAAAATTTCCCAAATAAAAAGCCTCACTGGGTAGGCCTGTTCTTACCCAAATTTTATTGAGAAAGTGCTGGCCGCTGAGTCGACGCTTTTTTGGTGCCTTATTTTAAGAACAACTAGTACGATGTCCAAACTAGTTTTTCCTGCGCTGGCTAGTTAGGCTACCCTTGCAAGTAGTGCGGTATTCTAGCAAAAAGCCAACTTAGGGTGCATGTCTAAAACCACGCCGACAAATACGACCCCGAAGCCAGGCAAATGAACGTATGGGTTACGTATGACAACGCCCCCGACGGCCACTATTATTCAGGGTAAGGACAAACCTGCCCAGTCGGGGCTTTTTCGTAGCTTCGCCGCCCATGACGCACCTCCTACTCGCCGCTAGTCATACATTGTACCACTAAACATGATTTAGGACGATAAGGTGGAGGCGTTTTTGAACGGATACAGCTTAAACCTTTACTATTTTATTAGTAAACCCTACGTTCTATAGCCAAGGACCAGTGACTACTGATAGCCTTTCTGCAAAGCCGCATTACCCCATATTGGATGGATTACGTGGGGTAGCAGCCATTATCGTGGTCACCTTTCACCTGACCGAGCCCTTAGGAACTGGGCACCTGGATATTCTGGTCAACCACGGCTATCTGGCCGTTGACTTTTTCTTTCTGTTGTCCGGCTTCGTAATCGGCTATGCGTATGATGACCGCTGGCCTAAAATGACCATCGGCACGTTCTTTAAGCGCCGCATCGAGCGGCTTCAACCGATGGTGGTGCTTGGGATGACCCTCGGGGCAATCGGGTTTTATTTTACCGATTCAACAATCTGGCCGCTCATCCATACCATTCCCCTGTGGAAAATGCTGCTGGTGCTGCTCATCGGTTATACTATTCTACCTGTTCCCTTGGCACTGGATATCCGGGGTTGGGCAGAAATGCACCCGCTCAATAGCGTAGGCTGGTCCTTGTTCTTTGAGTACCTGGCCAATATTCTGTACGCCATCGGCATCCGGAAGCTCTCCAAAACAGCGCTGAGTATGTTGGTGTTGCTGGCGGCCATCGCGCTCGCTCATTTGGCCATTACCAGCCCGGCCGGAGACGTCAGTGGGGGGTGGAC
>CALMOO010000455.1:544-4224 GCA_937871705.1 uncultured Hymenobacter sp. | reverse complement strand
GGGTATTACGCGGACGATGTATCCCTTCTTTGCCGGGCTGCTACTTTCACGGATTGCTACCCCCACCCGCCTTAAGTATGCCTTTTTAGGGTGCAGCCTCTTGGTTGCCCTCGTCTTATATATGCCGCGCATAGGCGGTGCGGGCCATGTGTGGCTGAATGGGCTCTATGAAGCAGTATGTATAATCCTTGTTTTTCCGCTCATTGTTTATCTGGGTGCTAGCGGTGTGCTACATACCCAGATTGAACGTAGGCTATGCAAATTCTTAGGTGATATATCCTATCCGCTGTACCTGGTGCATTACCCGCTGGTCTATTTCTACGTCGCCTGGGTCAGCAACCATAAAGGGGTGACCCTCGTGCAAGCCTGGCCTTATGCGTTATTAATCTTGCTAGGTGGTATTATGTTGGCATACGCTAGTTTGAAATGGTATGATGAGCCGGTTCGCAAATGGCTGAGAATAAAGCTTGAGTAAAAGGGGAAGATAAAAGTTGAAGTTTAGCTACGGTATTAGGGTGAAAAAGCAACTGAAACGGCAAGCTGTTGCAGGTACCTGTAGCTACCCTGGCCCTGCCCACAACAGCTTGTCCTTACTCAATTTCTAGCCGGCCTGGTTTCAGTAACCACAAGTCCTTTCTGGCAGCAATTTGACTGCTGGTTTTGCTTCCTAAACAGTGCTTACCAAAATCTAAAAAGCCACCTAGCCAAGACCAGGAGGGCTTTTTAGATTTTGGTAAGCACTGTTTAGGCTGGGTTTTTTAGTCTGTCAACCAATCAAGGCCGCCACCGAAACGACTGGTCGTCCAGCGCTCGCATGGTGCACAAAATGCCGTCGAGGTGGTCGCACTCGTGCTGCAGCAGCTCGGCCACGGCACCCTGCACCGGCCAGCGCTGTGGTTGCCACTCGGCGTCGCGGTAGGTTACGGTCACGGCTTCGTGGCGCTGCACTCGCACCAGCAGGTTGGGGAAGCACATGCAGTCGTCCCATAGCTCGAACATGGCGGCGCTTTGCTCGCTCAGTTCGGGGTTGAGCAGCACGTAGGGCAGGCCGTCGAGGTGCAGGTACACCACGCGCTTCATGATGCCCAGTTGCGGGGCCGCGATGCCGCGCCCGAAGCCGTAGCGGGCGCGCACTTCCTGCATTACCTGGTGCAGGTCGGCTACCCAGCCGGCCACGAGCGGCAGGTCGGCCTCCGTCACGGGCTCGCAGACTTCGTAGAGGCGCGGGTCGCCGAGCAGGACCAGGTCGGCCAGGGTCTTCATGAAAAATAATGAAAGAGGGGGGTAGGGGCCGCCAATTAATTCGAACTAGTGCGCGGGGCTTCGGCGTGGCCGCCGGGCTGCAGGTAGGTATCCATCCAGTCGAGCCAAAAGCGGTTGCGCTCGCGCTGGCGCACGGGGTCGCTGGCATTGTGCGCCGCCACTGGCCAAGCGATGAACTTGGTGGTAACGCCGTTGTCTTTCAAGGCGTGGAACAGCTTGTAGGACTGCGTAATGGGCACCCGCGGGTCGGCCGTATTGGCCAAGATGAGCGTAGGCGTGCGAATGCGGCCAGCCAGGGTGATGGGCGACTGCTCGCGGTAAGCCTGAAAATTAGCCTCGCTCAACCAAGGCGACTCGCCCACCGCGGACGCCCGCTGGATATTGGAATCTCCCAGGTTGTACTGGTCAGACCAGTCGGTGACGGCGGCGCCGGCCACCGCCGCTTTCCAGGCGGTGGGGTAGTGGCCGAGCAGCCAGGTGGTCATGTAGCCGCCATACGACCAGCCACTTACCCCGATGCGGGTGGTTTCGACCATGCCGCTGCGCTTCAGCTGGGCCAAGCCGGCCATTACGTCGCGGCCGGGGCCTGCGCCTGCATCTTTATAGATGGCGGCCTTGTAAGCATTGCCCAGGTTGTCGCTACCCCGGTAGTTGGGCTCAAACACGAAGTAGCCCCGGCCCGCAAACAGCTGAGAAAGCGTCGAAAACGTGGCCGTAGAGGCAGCCGTGGGCCCGCCATGAATGACAAGCACCAGCGGGTAGGTTTTGCCCGGCACGTAGTTGGCCGGGTAAGTCAGCTCGCCGTCGTTGGTCATGCCATCCGACTGCCAGGTGAGGGTTTGAGACTTGCCCAACTGCAAGTCCTTCACAGCGTGGTTGAAATCGGTGAGCCGCTTGGGCGCGGCCGTGGTCGAGGGCAGGTAATACAGCTCGGCCGGCTGGGCCGGGTCGGTGCCGATGAAGGCGATGCCGCCTTTGGCACTAACGGCCACATCCACCCAAAACGACCAATTGGGGCTCACCGTGCCTAGGTTGAGCTTGCGGGCCGCGCCGCCCTTCAGCGGCTGCACCCACAGCGAGGTGCGGTTGCCATCGAGGCCGCCTAGCAGCAGGGCCTTGCCGTCGGGCAGCCAAAGGGTGCGGTACACGTCGCGGTCCAGGGCTGGCGTCAGGTTCTTGCCTTCGCCACCAGCCGCGGGCGATACCCATATTTCGTTGATGTTCATCGTGTTGCCCTGGCGCGGATACCAGTAGGAAAGCTGCGTGCCATCGGGCGAAAATGTGGGGTAGCTCTCCAACAGCTTGCGCGTGGTGAGCGGGTGCACCGTGCCATCGGCCACGGTGAGCACCTGCACGGTACGCTGGTTATTGTTGCCCGAATGGGGGGTAGGGACCTGCACAAAAGCCAGCGATTTGCCATCGGGGCTCCACGAAAGCGGCGACGACGGCGCCCCCGGCGGAATAGTCACCGGCAGGCTCCACGCGCCCGAGGTCAGGCGCTTGGGCTCGCCGCCCGCGGCCGGCAGCAGCCAGATGTGCGAAGACGTGAGTGCCGCACTGATGAATAAGTCGTTGTTGCCGACCTCGAAGGCGTCGTAGCCCTTGTCTATTGGGCCGGCGGCATTCGTGGGTTCGTCGGCCATTACGAAGGCCAGCGCGCCACCGTCGGGCCGCCAGGCGTAGTGCTGCACGCCTTTCTTGGTGTGCGTGAGCTGGCGCGCCTCGCCGCCCGCCAGCGGCTGCACAAACAGCTGCAACGCAGCATCTTTGCCTGTACCCGTCTTAGCTAAGTACGCCAACTCCTGGCCGCTGGGCGACCACCTGGGCTGCGTCAGGCCGCTCTTGCCCGACGCCAACACGCGCTGCTCGCCCTTGGGCACCGACACCAGCACCACGCCCGTCAGGTAGCGGTCCTCGGCATAATCAGGCGTGGAGGTAACGACCGCGATGCTTTTGCCATCGGGCGAAAACTGCGGGTCGGAGAGGCCGGTCAGCTTCCCTAGGTCGGCCAGTTCGAACGGGCGCTGCTGGGCGCGCAGGCCCAAGGGCAACAGGGCCAGCCACAGCAAGGCCACCCGCCAGGAGTACAGGTTTTTCATAGGAGTAAGGGAAAAAGGGAGGGGGTAGGGGGTTTGAAGAGGAATGGACGTGACCATAACTAGACCGTCATGCTTCGACAAGCGGACGCCAGATAAGCATGACGGTCTAATCAGTTGCGGCTAAGTCCTCAGTCGCGGTAGTTTAGGGCCGGCTTGCGGTCGCCGAGCAGGGGCTTGTACACGTAGCCGCCCACTTTCTGCTTGAGTTCGGCTTTGGCTTTGTCTAGTAGCTCGGGGTTGGTGAAGAGGTCGATGGCGGTGAGAGTCATGGTTTTGGCGGCCACCATCATGCCTTTGGTACCGATTTCTCTGCCGCTG
>CALMOO010000455.1:0-534 GCA_937871705.1 uncultured Hymenobacter sp. | reverse complement strand
CGCCACGGCCTGCCAGCTGTGGGCGGGCGTGCCAGGTATCCAGGTAGCGGCCGTGAGGCCCACGGTGGGCACCACATAGCTCACGTCGCCCACGTCGCTGCTGCCGCCGGCGTCGCGCGGCTTATAGGCGCCTATTTCCGCGGCCTGAGCTACGGGCGGCGCGGGCGCCCCCAGCGATTCCTGAATCTGTTTGCCAAAAGCCGTTTCCTCCGGCGTGTAGGTCACGCCGCCCACTTGCTCCAGGTTCGTTTGCAGGGCATGGGCCAGGGTTTCGTTGACCAGCAGCTCGTGCGTGCCGCCGATTACTTCGTAGTCCATGGTAGTGCCGGTGCCTAGCGCAGCGCCCTCGGCGGCTTTGGTCACGCGCTCGAACACGGCCTGCACCACGGCCCGGTTGGGGTGGCGCACGTAGTAATACACCTCGGCATAGTCGGGCACGACGTTGGGCGCCTTGCCGCCGCTCGTGATAACATAGTGAATGCGCGTTTCCTGGGGCACGTGCTCGCGCATCATGTTCACCATGTTGTCCATCGC
>CALMOO010000454.1 GCA_937871705.1 uncultured Hymenobacter sp. | reverse complement strand
TTATAAAGAAGCGCAGTGGCAGGCCTATCAGGCCGTGAACGAGAAGTTTTGCGAGGCTGTGCTGGCCCAAGCGGGCCCCGACGACACTATCTGGGTGCACGACTACCAGCTGCTGCTGCTACCCGGCCTGCTGCGCCAGGCGCGGCCTGAGGCCACTATCGGGTTCTTCCTGCACATCCCGTTTCCATCGTACGAGCTGATACGGGTGCTGCCCTGGGCCGCCGAGCTGCTGCAAGGCATGCTGGGCGCCGACCTCATTGGCTTCCACACCTTTGGCTACCTGCGGCACTTCCTCAGCGCGGTGTCGCACTTGCTGGGGCTCACGGCCCAGAATGGCCAGATTGAGACTCCTACCCGCACCGTGCTGGTCGATGCCTTCCCGATGGGCATCGACTACGAGCGCTACGCCGAGGCGGCCGTTTCGGAAGCCGCGCAGGGCTACGAGCGCACCTACCGCGAGGCCATGCACGATACCCGCGTCATTCTGACTATCGACCGGCTCGACTATACCAAGGGCATTGCCCAGCGGCTGCGCGGCTTCGAGTGCCTGCTCGAAAGCCATCCCGAATGGGTGGGCCAGGTGAGCCTGCTGATGGTGGTGGTGCCCTCACGCGACCAGGTGGCGCAGTATGCGGCCCTTAAAGAGGAAATCGACGAGCTGGTGGGCCGCATCAATGCCCAGTACCGCACCATTGCCTGGAACCCGATAGTGTATTTCTACCGCTCGTTTCCGTTTGAGGAGCTGGCGGCCTTCTACCACCTCGCCGACGTGGCGCTCGTGACGCCCGTGCGCGACGGCATGAACCTGGTAGCTAAGGAGTTTATAGCCAGTAAAGGCGACCGTCCGGGTGTGCTCATCCTGAGCGAGCGGGCCGGCGCGGCCCAGGAACTGACCGATGCGCTCATCATCAACCCCACCGATACCAACCGCATGGTGGCGGCCCTGCACGAAGCCCTGCTGATGCCCGAGGACGAGCAGCGCGCCCGCCTGAGCCACATGCAGGAGCTGGTGCGCCAGTACGACGTATTTGCCTGGACCAAGCTGTTTATGGACCGCCTGGAATACAGCAAGATAAAGCAGCTGACTATGGCCACCGACGTGCTCGATGCCGAGGCCCAGGCCCAGCTGCTGCGCGACTACCAGGCCGCCGAGCAGCGCCTGATACTACTCGACTACGACGGCACGCTGGTCGGCTTCCAGCCCAACCCGCAGCGCGCCGCCCCCGACCCCGAGCTGCTGGAGCTGCTGGGCGCGCTGGCCGCCAACCCGCGCAACCGCGTGGTTATCATTAGTGGGCGCGACCGGGCCACGCTACAAAACTGGCTCGGCGCCCTACCCCTCGATTTTATCGCGGAGCATGGCGTGTGGCTGCGCCAAGCTGGGGGCGAGTGGCACCTCTTTCAGGAAGAGCTGCGCAACGACTGGAAGCGCGAGTTTCGGCCGCTGCTGGAGCAGTACGTGCGCCGCACCGCTGGCTCGGCCATCGAGGAGAAAGACTACTCGCTGGTGTGGCACTACCGCCGCGCCGACGCGGGCCTCGGCGATGTGCGCGCCCGCGAACTGCTCAGCCACCTCTCCTTTATGACCTCGAACACCGGCCTGCAAGTGCTGGAAGGCAACCGGGTGCTTGAAATTCGCAACGCGGGCCTCAACAAAGGCACCGCCGCGGCCCGCTGGCTCACCCTCGACCACCCCGGCTTCGTGCTGGCTCTCGGCGACGACCGCACCGACGAAGACACCTTCGCCGCGCTGCCGCCCGAGGCCTACACCGTGAAGGTGGGCAGCGTGCCACGCTCGCTGGCGCGCTACTCGGTGGCCGGCCCCCCCGACGTGCGCCACCTGCTGCGTAGCCTGCAGGAGGGGGGGTAGGGCTACTCCGCACCTAGCCAAAAGGCGCCCGATTGCGAGCAGAGCCAAGTAATGACGGGCGCCTTTTTATTGACCTAAATAGCCGCTAAGAGCCTTAGCGCATGATTTTACCGCGATTGTCCCAGTGGCTCGACTTCACATCCTGGCTGCCGGGCTGGCGCTTGATGGTGCGCGTGTAGCGCTCGCCAACAATGAGGCCATCGGGCCGGCGCTTACCAAAAAACAAGGTCATGGGCTCGCCGTGCTCGTTGGTGACAAAGGTGATATCATAGCCCTTAAATACGTCGTCGATGCTGGTTGAAGGCTCGTAAATTTTGCTCAGCTTCTTGTCTAGCTCGGGGTGCAGTGG
Source organism: uncultured Hymenobacter sp. (assembly GCA_937871705.1). Classification (GTDB taxonomy): domain Bacteria; phylum Bacteroidota; class Bacteroidia; order Cytophagales; family Hymenobacteraceae; genus Hymenobacter. Next base: position 1,347 of record CALMOO010000454.1, on the reverse strand, counting down.
CATGGGGTAGGAGGGAAGGTTTCGCGTTGTTACGGCTGCATTTGCTAGCAAAGCCACGTTTTTACCCGCCTTTTTTTAACCTCAAGCAGTTCCTGTAATTTCATATTATATGATAACCAACGTCTTGTATGAAGACGATGGCCTCCAGAAAAGTTAAGAGCCAGCTAGTAGCCGGCTTCCACTCTGCCTAGCGTGGGCAGCGACTACTAGCTGGCTGCCACGGGCGCGCTGCCCACGAAGCGGGCGCGCAGGGCGGGGGTAGGCAGCATACAGCTTTCCTGGCGCCCAAACCAGCGGTAGCGGTGGCGCGCCACGAAGCGGTAGAGGGCATCGCGCCAGGCGGGGGGTAGCAGCCAGCCCACGCCGGCTAGGCGCCACGGCCAGCCCAGGCCCCGCGCTATGCGCAGCACCGCCGCCGAGTGCGAGTACAGCCGGCCATCCTCGAGCAGCAGCACTGATTCGGGGCTAGCAATGGCTGCCGCCGTGAGGGGGCTGCCCGCCGCCGCGAGCAGGGCCTGGCCCTCGGCGCTTTGCAGCGCCGCAAAGCGGAAGCGCCCGGGAGGGTCGTGGCGGATGACAAATTGCACGAACCCGTTGCACAGGTTGCAAACGCCGTCGAAGAGAATAGTAGCAGGAGCAGACATGGCAGGCAGCCGCAAAAAAACAGCTGCTTGCCTAACGCGCGAGTGCTAAGCAAGTTTGCCCTACCCCCCTTACCAGCGCCGAATTCCGTATTTCCCGCTACGTATTTTCCAAGAAAAAATACGAAGTATTCCCGTTTACCCTGGCTTGCCGAGGCCCGTATAATCAGCCAAACCCTTTAATTTCTAACATGATGCATAAGTCAAAACCTCAACTAGCCCTGGCGGCCCTGGTTCTCAGCGCCACCCTGCTGGGTGGGTGCGGCAACAACCGCGACAGTGCCAACACCGGTAGCACTGGTGGCAGCAGCGCAGGCGGCAGCATGGCCAGTGACTCGTCGGCTGCTGGCTCGGGCAGCAGTGCCGCCGGTACTACGGCTGGCACCGGCACCGACATGAGCGGTGGCGCTTCGACGGGTGCCGGTGGCACAGGCAGCACGGCTGGCGGCGCTACTACGGGGGCTACTACCGGCACTGGCGCTACTACAGGCACTACCGCATCGGGTGGGGCCATGGGCAGCACGGCCGGCGGTGGCGGTAGTGGCAGCACAACGGCTGGCGGTGGCGGCATGACGGCTGGTGGCAGCACGGCTGGCGGCTCAACAGCCGGGGGCGGTGGCTCAACGGCAGGCGGCGGCTCGACGGGCAGCGGCCAATAAGCGTAAGTCGATTATAAACGAACATAAGTAGTACCTGATTTTTTCTC
>CALMOO010000453.1:7304-14649 GCA_937871705.1 uncultured Hymenobacter sp. | reverse complement strand
GGTGAGCGCCAGGCCGATGCCGGAGCCCTCCTGCTCGCGCGTACTCGAACTGTCGGCCTGAAAGAACCGGTCGAACACGTGCGGCAGCTGCGCCGGGGCGATGCCTTGGCCCGTATCGCGCACGGTCAGTTCCACCCATTCCTCGCCCGATGACCCTTCGGCATTCTGGTCCAACCGCACCGCTACCTGTCCCCCGCTGGGCGTGAATTTGAACGCATTGGAGAGCAGGTTATACACTACTTTTTCCAGCTTGTTGGGGTCGAAATCCAGGTGCAACAGGGCCTGGTCGGCGGTAAAAGAGCAGGTGAGGCCCCGCTGCTGCGCCAACGACTCGAACGAGCCCACGAGGCCGCGCACGAACGACACTAGGTCGGCAGAAACCGGCTCCAGCACCAACTGGCCGGCTTCAAGCTTACTCAAATCCAGGAGTTGGTTGATGAGGCGCAGCAGGTGCTGGGCATTACGCTGCACCAGGGCGGCCTGCTGGCGCACGGCCGGCTGTTCCGACTTGGCCAGGATTTGCTCGGCCGGGCCAAGCATGAGCGTGAGCGGAGTCCGAAATTCGTGGGTGAGATTGGTGAAGAAGCGCGACTTAGCCTCGTCGAGCGCCTGTAGCTGGTCGGCCTGGGCTGTGATTTCCGCTTTCTGGGCAGCCAGCACAGCATTTTGCCGCTGAATTTCCTCGGTGCGGCGCTGCACAGTGCTTTCCAGTTGATCATTTTGGGCGCTGATGAGCTGCTGGCGCTCCACTTCCTGGCGGCGGGTTTGGGCGGAGAGCTCCTGCACCTGGCGCAGTTGGGCTTCGAGGCGGCGGCGCGTCACGGCAAAGTCGCGGGCCAGGTAGAGCGAGAGGCAAACGGGCAGCAGCAGCAGGCCCACCTGCACGCCCAACTCATAGGTCAGCCCTTCTTCGGGGTTACGCTGCTGAAACACGTTGCTCGCGGAAAAAGCATACACCAGCAGCGTACCCAGGGCCCCCAACGCCACCAGCCAGATGCCCGGCTGGCGGCGCCGCAGTGCCCCACCCAGCACCCAGAACATGTTGAAAAAGGCCAGTACTACTAGGGCATCACCTGTCCGCCTGATATCCGCGAGCGCATGCCCCGCGTACCAGACCACCGCGCCCAGCCAGCCGCCTTCCAGCAGCAGCAGCCACCGCCACGGAATACGCCGCTGGCAGATGGCATACGTAAAGGCCAGCAGCATCACGCTGCCAAGCGCCAGGCTCGCCTCAAAGCCCACATCACACCAAAAGCGCGCCTTCATCTCGGTCTGAATGAGCGAATAATGGTGGCACCAGCCCATCGCAAAAAGGGTCGCCATGTAGAGACCGCAGTACAGGTTGGCGCGTTGGGGCCGGTAGTGCAGGAAGAGAAAAAGATGCAGCAGCAGCAGTACGCCGGCGCCTGCCAGGACAATTAGGTTGACATCGGCCACGCGCAGGATGGCCAGATTTTCGGCGATGAGCCGCGGGGCCGGGGCCACGCGCACCCTAAAGCCGCTGTTCACATCCGCCGGCCAGGGGTCGAACTGGGCGTAGCGGACGGCCAGCAGGTGCGGGCCGGCTTCGCGCAGCATAAAGGGCAGCGTCTGATGGCTCGGCCACCAGCCCGTGGTGGTGGCGCCCGAAGTGCCCAGGGTGCCTAAGCGCCCTAGCAAGTGCCCATCGAGGTAAATTTCGGAAGCCCCCGCATGGCGGAAGCGAAAGCCCAATGGCTGTCCGAGCAAAGCCGAATCGAGGGTGAACCAAACCCGGAAGCAGCCCGTGCCGCGCCAGCCCGGCGGGCCGTGCTCAAACGGAAACGAGGAATTGACCAGGGGCCAAGCGTGGTCGTCGGTGACCGGGCTGGCCCAGCCGGTGGGTTGGCCGGGCTGGTAGCGCCAGCGCACGTCGGGCCCCAGGCGTTGCATGGCCTCGGCCGTGACCTGCGGGGCCGTGAGGCGCACCAGGGCGCTGTCGGATGAGGCCGGGACGATGGCCGTCGCCCGGGGGGCGGACTGGGGGTAGGCAGGCGACCCGCTGATGAGCAGGCCGCCGAGGAAGGCGGCAACGTGACGAATGTTCATCGGCGGCAGCGGGCGCGAAAGGCAACGCTACCGGACCCACACCGCTAAGGTAAAGCTGGCGATCTTGATAGTCAGCCTATTATTACCTCGCCAACTGCTAACGTCTTGCCCCTGATTTTGCGGGGCCGAACCCGACAAAGCGCGCCGGCGCAACCTTCGCAAAAACATTCGCAACGTGCGCAAATGCCCATCGGGGCCGTTCGCCCGTGCTTTGCAATCGCTCCAGCACTTCCTTTTTCAGTGGGTGCGCGGGCCAGCAAGGTTCCCTCCGATAGCCAGCTTCTGCCCTAAAACTTACGTCCATGAAAACAACCTCGACTTTTTTGCCTGTGCGCGGCTGGGCTTCCTATCTGAGCGGCCTGTTGGTCCTGCTGCTGAGCTTTGCGGCGCAGGCGCAGTTTTCGACTGCCCCAAACACGCCGCTTGCCGTGTGCAGCGCGGCCGGCAACCAGCTGGAGATGCAGGCTTTTGCCGACGGGGCGGGGGCTCTTACGTAGTGTGGATTGACCGGCGCGCGGGCAGCCAGAGCGGCCCCGGAGCGGCGCTCTACATGCAGCGCCTTGATGCGGCCGGCACCCCGCTGCTGGCTGCCAACGGCCTGCGCCTGTTCCAGACCCGGGGGCGCGAAATCTGGGGCATGAAAGCCGTGCCCTGGCAGAGCGGCCTGCTGGTAGCCTGGGTGCAGGGCGCCTTTACCATTGGCGGCGACAGCGTGCGCTGCCAGTACTACGACGCGGCCGGCACGCCGCTCTGGGCCCAGCCTGCTTTGGTCGCTCGTCGTGACAATTCAACATCGCCCGGCGTCATCTACGTCTCGGAGAATGGGCTGAACATCATCCCCACCAGCACGGGTGCTATCATCACTCACGACCTGTCCATTAGTGGGGGCAGCACCCGCTTCACTTTTAACGAGGTGAGCCCGACAGGCGCCGTGCGCTGGGCCAACAACGCGAACCAGGTCAGCGTGAATTCGCCCAACAACTACCCGGTGCCGAACTATCGCACGCTCGGCGATGGGGCCGACGGTTTCTACCTGGTTGTGCACAGCTCGTACTCCATTGGCATACAGGTCCAGCGCTTTCACGGCGCCAGTGCAATGTGGAGCGCTAATACGGTGCTTTCAGCGTACGGGCAAGCGGGCCGGGGCGATGGCACCCTGCAGCCCGTGCTCGACCCGGCCGGCAACCTCTACGTGGCCTGGACCTCGTTCGGCGGCGACGCGCTGGTATCGAAAATATTGCCCACCGGCGCGTTGGGCTGGCCTAGTCCCGGCTACGTGAGTTTGTGCACCTTCGCCTCGCGCGCCAAGCTAATCCGCACGCCATCTGGCACAACAACGCCCTGTGGATGGTGTGGGAAGATAATCGACTGGGAACAACCAGCTACAACTGCTACGCCCAGAAAATAGACGCGGCCGGCAACCTGGCCTGGAGCCCCGACGGCGTACCCGTCTACGACCAGCCGGCGCAGTACCTGCGTCCCCGGCTGGTGCCATCCGACAACGGCTCGGTGATGGCTTTCTACCGAACAAGTATCACTTTTCAGGCCCAGAAGCTTTTGCCGACGGGCGGTGCCGCGTTTGCCGGCAACGGGGTGGCGCTGAGCTCGGTGGCGGGCAATCAGGTCAATTTTTTGGATGCCACGGCTACGTACCTGGACCATGCGCCCGTGAGCCAGTCCAATGGCTCAGTGCAGGTGTACTGGGCCACAGTGGGTGCCGGGGGAGTGAACCAGGACATCCTTGCCGCGCGGGTGCAATCCTCCGGCTCGCTGCTCGGCACCGCTGCCCGCGCGGCGGTCGCGCTGGGCTTTGGGGTGTTTCCGAACCCAGCCGTCAATGAGGTGCGCCTGCGCTACTCGCCCACCGGCCCGGCCCCGGCCGGCCTGCGCCTTCGCCCCGCCGACCGGCTCCGCGGGTGCACTCTCCCTACGCGGCCTGACGGCGGGCATCTACGTGCTGCGGGCCGAGCTGGCGGGCCAGCCCATAAACTGCCGCGTGGCGGTGGCGACGGAATATCTCGGTGGCTACTTTTCCTTCAGCGGGGAAGCGATGCACCTAGTGGGCGGGGTTTCCTCTACTAACCAGCGGTTAGGATTAGCTTCGCGAAGAGCCCCTTTTTGTGTAGACAGACGTGATTCGAGAGGCAATAATAACTTTTGCAGCACTCACAAACAGATGTGCCGGCTCCTTTGATATGCTCGAACAGATAAGCTATTTTCGCCCTATTCCTATTATATATGCTATCAATTCGCTAACTCTCAGACAAAACGATGGCAGAACAATCTTTCTAGCGGCTCTCGCTGGCTAGGCGCAGGGGCTTGGCTTTAAACGCCTCGTCGTATTTGCGCCGTTTGTCGGGCGACGCCCCGCTGGTTTTTGCTGCCATAACAGAAGAAATATACATCCCCCTTCTATCCGTTGTCCCTAGGTCGCCTCAATATAAGCAGTTGATTACTAATAGTAATTAATCCCATAAGGGCCACCTTGATGGAGAGTCGGGTGCGCTTTCAGGCCGTGTACCTACCGGCCGCCGATGAGTTTACCTACCCTGCACATCCTAGCAGCCGAGGCGCAGAAGGAAGCTACGACTATTTCTACCCGCACCCGGGATGCCCTGGCGGCAAAGAAGGCGAGGGGGTTTATCCTGGGTACCCCAGCTAACCTCACGGACGAGGCCAAGCTCAAGGGCTTAGCGGCGCGCCAGGTGAATGCGCCACCCAATGTCAACAATCGACAGGCCGCGCAGTTCGCGGCGCTGTTGTGGGCCAACGGGGCCAATTTGCGGGCGATTGCTGAGCAGCTCAACCGGTCGGGTTACACTACCCGGCACGGGAAGGCCTTCTACCCAATGGGCGTCCAGCGCCTGCTTACGAAAGCAACTTAACAGCGCCAAACTGCCTTAGCAAGTCTTCGAGAGGCAAAAGCTCTTGCTTACTTCACCGCCACAATGCTAGCTTGGCGAGCGGTGAGTCGCCAGCCGGCTTTCGTTTTCAGCCGGATGCCGGTGTACTGCCGCCGTTCTACTTTGCCGGCAAACCGCGTAGCGCGCTGCGGCGTCACGATTTCGTGCCCCATAGCAATGGCCAGGTTATCGACCAGCGTCACGCGCTCGACCACGCGCTCCACGGTCGAATAGTCGCGTTGGCCTTGGCGCATAAAGGCCAGGATCTGGGGCCGGGTCACGATTTGATTATAGGGGTTATTGACTACAAACTCCTGGTGCCAGAGCTGACGCAGGGCCAGGGTGTCCCCCCGCTGCACGGTCGTAATTTCCAAGGCTTCGAGCCGCAGGATGTCCGCCTCAGCTTGGTGAGGGGATTGGGCCCACGCCGGGGCCGCGGAAACGAGTAGGGCAATGCCTAAGCCGAGAAACTGTGTCATAGGAGAGGGAGGCTGGAATACGGGCGCAAACCTACTTGCCGCCTCCGAGGGCGTAGTGGTAAAAAATCCGCATTATTAGCTTAGTAGGCGCGCCAGCCGGTCGAGAGCTTGGGCCTGGACTAGCAACAGCACGGGCGGGGTGGCGTGCGCGAACTGCCAGAAGTCCTTCACCAGGTGCTGGTAGTCGTAATACCCGCAGGCCACGGCTACGTGCAGCCAGTCCAGTGCCGGCCGGACATGCTTGAGGGCGTGGGCCTGGCTAAAGCGAGCAATGCGCGTGTAGAGTTTAGGCCCCACGCCGAGTTGCTGCACAAAGCGCCGCTCCAACTGGCTCACCGAAAGGCAAGCGTCGTGCGCCAGTTGGTCGAGCGCGTAGCCGTGGGGCGTGGCTGCCAGGGCCTGCAGGGCGCGGTCAAAGGGCGCAAACGTGAGGCGCAAGCACTGAATGCGCCGCCACAGGTACACCTCGACCTGCTGCAGGATGGCCGCGTAGGTGGGGGCATTGACGAGTTGCTCCTGCACCTGGCGGATTTCGGCTCCTAGCACGGCTTCCGCGTCGATGCGGACGTTGGTAAACTCGGGCAGGGGTAGACGCAGGAACTTAGTCAGCACGCCGGGCTGAAACTGCACCGATAGCAGGCGGAAGGGCGAGTCGCTATAGACGTCAAACCGGGTGGGCTGGGTCCCATTGAGCGCAATCGGGGCATACACGGTGCGCGTGCCCGAGGCGGGGTTAACGGCCGTTACTTGGCCTCGGAGGTAGAACACGAGACACTGCTCGGTATTGGCCGCCAGGGTCTTGGCCGGCACCACTTCGCCGGGGCCCGCCACGAGGTCGAGCAGCAGCAGTTCCCGGATGAAGGGCTGCAGGTGCGCAGAAGGCGGACAGGTCCGATAGTAGATATCCATCACGACGGGTAGGCCACGCAGTGGAACGGCGAGCAGCGCTGCTTGCCTGAGCGAGGGAAAGATACGGAAAGCAACTCCCTCACCAGCGCCTGCGGTGGTGAACCGCGCTCCAATCAGCGTAAGCTAGTCAACGCCACCTTCCCGTAACCTGATCTCCCAAAAAGGAACGTGCGCGTTGGAGGGTGCGCGTCGGTGATTCAACCAAGCGAACTGCGTGCGCTTACCTGTTAGTAGTCAAAGGCGCGTCGCTAGGAGGAGGGTTGTCAAACAGGGAGCGCAAGCCGCCGACTCAGCACGTACGGGGAATGCGTTCCAACTTGCCGGCAAGGGACTCGCTGCTTATTTGGGCATCTGCCGCACGGGGTCGCTGGCTGCGGCCTGGCTAATCACGTCATTGTTCTGGGCCGAGGTGATGCGCCACTGGTTAGCTTGTTTGACTAGCACAAACGTGGCGATATTGTCTTTGTCGCCTTGCTTGTTGACGCCGCGATTGACGCCGTCGGGTGGATAAAAAGCCCCAATATGCGTGCGCAGGTACACGATAGCTACATCCGGGGTCACAAACTTGAGGGTGGATTCCACAGGTTGCGCGGCCACCCCCCTCAGCATCTTCGTGGCAAACGCCTGGTGGGCAAACTGCACTTCTTTCAAGTTGCGCCAGTGCATGCCCACTACATTGATCCAGTGGCAGTCGGGCGTCAGATACTCGCCCATATCGGTGAAGTCAGCTTTGGCCCAGCTTTGGCCGAACCGCTCAATCGTGTGCTGGATGGCCGCTTCGTCTGGCGGGCGATTTTGGGCATGGCTGGGACCGCTGAGTAAGCAGAGGGCCCCCAGCAGGGCGAGTAGTTTTTGCATGGTCTTTCTGGTAAAAGGAGGGGAGCGCGCGCAAAAGTCAGTACTGACTGCGCCTCTTGTTCCCGTCTTCGCTGAGCAGTTGCTGGCCGCTGTCAGACACTGGGTGGCCGCCGCGTAACGCCGTTGGTC
>CALMOO010000453.1:0-7294 GCA_937871705.1 uncultured Hymenobacter sp. | reverse complement strand
ATCGGCTGCCCGTCGCCGGCGCGCGCCACCCCAGGTTCTCCCACCGCTACCGCAATGTACCTTGCGTTGGTCAACTGCTTTGGGATGGACCACTTGCCTTTCGTATTTTCCGCTCGCCCCCGCTGGGTGGTCGCCCGCCACGGCAGCTTTTGGGTAGCCTGGTACCTGTTTCAGGTGTACCTGTACGCCTTTACGCCCTCCCCGCTACTGCCCGCCTTGGGCTTCGGCGCCCGCCTGGGGCTCACGGCCCTGGAGAGCCTGGTGTATCTGCTGCCGCACCTATTCCTGGCGTACTCGCTGCTCTACGGCATCATTCCCCGCTTCCTGCTGCCGGCCCGGTACCTGGCCGCCCTAGGCTGGGTTCTGCTGCTGCTGCTGCTGACCGGCGCCCTCTCGGCCGGCCTCTCGCTGACGGTACTTGCGACCCTGCGCGCGCACTATTTAACGGCTTATTTTGGCCCGGTGGTCGTGGCGGCGAACCCGTTGTCGCTACCGCTGCAATTCTTTATGGCCTTAATGGGGGGCCTGCGGGGCAGCATTACGGTGGGCGGCCTGGCGGCCGCCATCAAGCTGATGAAGCAGTACTATGCCAAGCAACAGGAAGCTGCCCGGGCCGAATTAGCGGCGCTGAAAGCCCAGCTGCATCCCCACTTTCTGTTCAACACGCTCAACAACATCTACGCCCACGCCCAGGAAACGGCGCCGGTGGCCGCCGAGCTGGTGCTGGGGCTGGCCGGGCTGCTACGCTATATGCTCTACACCGCCCAGGCCCCGCTGGTTGACCTGGAAGAGGAAGTACGCATGCTGCGAGCCTATATCGAGCTGGAAAAAACCCGGTACGGTAACCAGTTGGAAGTGGCGCTGCACACGCCCACCGCGTACCAGCACTTGCGCATCGCACCCTTGCTGCTACTGCCCTTCGTCGAGAATTGCTTTAAACATGGTACCAGCGCGGTGCTGGAACACCCCTGGCTCAGCCTGGACCTGCGGCTGGTCGGCACGACGTTGCACCTGAAGGTGCTGAATGGAACGGCCGGACACCCTCCCGCCGCGAGCGGCGGTATTGGCTTGGCCACGGTGCGCCGACGCCTGGCCTTGTTGTACCCCGGCCAGCACCACCTCGTGACCCTCGCCGAAGAAGAACTCTACCTGGTTACCTTGAGCCTGGACTTAGCCCGGCCGGCAGCCCTGGAACCGCCGGTAATAGCCCTTGCCCATGAGCTTACCCCGCTATAACTGCCTGCTGGTCGACGATGAACCACCCGCCCGGGAGGTGCTCAAGCGCTACCTCCACAAAATGCCCATGCTGCAGCTGGCGGGCGAATGTGCCAATGCCTTGCAGGTGATTCCCTTTCTGCATGCCCACCCCGTCGATATTATGTTTCTCGACATCCAGCTGCCCCAACTGAGTGGCCTGGAGCTGGTGCGCACGCTGCCTCAGCCCATCAAAATCATCTTCACCACCGCCTTCAGCGAACACGCCCTGGAAAGCTACGACGTGGCCGCGACTGATTACCTGCTTAAACCCATTCGGTTTGAGCGTTTTGTTACCGCCGTGCACAAGGCCCTGGTTGCCTTGGCCCCCACCGGTCCCGTCCTGCCACCTCCACCCGCTCGCCCGCTCGCGGGGGCAGAAACCGCCGCGTTTCTCTATTTCCGCGTGGAGCGAAAAATGGTGAAAGTGCTCTTGCCGGACATCCTCTTTATCGAGAGCCTGAAGGATTACGTCAAGCTTGTTACGGTCAACGGGCCAGTCGTCACCAAACACTCGCTGGCGGCCTTGGAGGCCATGCTGCCCGCCAGCGGCTTTTTACGCATTCACCGCTCGTTCCTGCTTGCCACGGCCCACCTGCGGTCCTACTCGGCGACGCACGTGCAGGTGGCGGACACGGAGCTGCCTATCGGCAAACTCTACCAGCGCGAAGTACTGAAACGATTGGCCGATAGTTAGGCCTCCTTCGGTACGGCACGCTAGGCAGCAGCAGGGAGAGGCGGTGCTGCATCAACCACTACTGGTTTTCGAATCACTTCCTACTCCACGAAGAGGCCTTGAAAACGCCGTTTTTTGAAGTCTTGTTGGAGAAAATTTTTCGAACGTCTTGCGCCCGCTACTATGCAGCCCTTTAGTGGACGTTAACGGAGTGACAGGCCTCATTGCTTGAGCGGGCGGGGGAGTACACTGTGCTCGCGCGATAAGTGCTTAGTAGTAAGTATATTTACCTGCCTGCATACGGCCTGCTTCCCGGCAATGAGTGGGTGCGGGCCTATCCGCCTGCTGGGTTACCCGAGCCGGCGTGCGGGGCACTTACCCGTCATTCACTGCTGATGAAACAATGCTTCTCTCGCGTGGCGCTCGTGCTGGCCAGCGGCCTCTGCGCCCCCAGTTTAGTCGGGGCACAGGCCGTGCAGCCGCAGTGGCACCACCTCGACCCTGCCACTGACCACGTGATGGGCATCAGTACCGAGCGCGCCTACGCACTGCTGCGTCAGCTGGGCCGGCGGCCGAGCCTGCACCCCGTGCTGGTGGCCGTCCTTGACGGCGGCATCGACACGGCCCACGCCGACTTGCGGCGCGTACTCTGGCATAATCCCCAGGAGGTACCCGGCAATGGCCAGGACGACGAGCACGATGGCTACGTCGATGACGTGTACGGCTGGAATTTTCTGGGCGGGGCTGACGGGCGCAACGTCTTCTTCACCCAGAAAGAGGAAACCCGGGTCTACGCGCGGCTGCGCCCGTACTTTGAGGGCAAAACGCTGGCCAGTCTACCTACCCGGGAGCACGCGGCTTTTCGCCTGTACGAGCAAGCCCAGCAACGCTATACCCGCGAGCGTGCCAAGGCTGAAGCCCGCTACCAGGCCGACAGCCGTCAACTTCGGGCCGATGAAGCCAACGTGACCCGGCTGCGGCAGGGGCTGGGCCTGGCGGTGCTCGACTCGGCTACGCTACACCACCCACCCACCATGGACACGGCGCTGGTGCGGTTGGCGGGCCTCTACTACCCCGACCTGCGGGGCCGGCTGGCCACGACCGATTCGCTCTTTAGCCGCTACCGCGCCTACAACCAGGAGCTGCACCGGCAGCTGGACTATCAGTACAACCTAGCCTATGACCCCACGCCGCTCGTGGGCGACCACCCCGCTGACCTGGCGGAGCGGCACTACGGCAATCCCCGGGTTCAAGCCGGGCTGCACGACCACGGCACCCAACATGGCACCCACTGCGCGGGCCTGATCGGGGCCGACCGCACAAATGGGCTCGGCGTGCAGGGCGTAGCCGACTACGTACGCGTGCTGAGCGTGCGGGCCATCCCCGAGGGCGACGAGCGCGATAAAGACGTGGCCAATGCCATTCGCTACGCCGTCGATCAGGAGGCGCAAATTATTAGCATGAGCTTCGGCAAGTACCTCTCGCCCGACAAAGCGGTCGTTGACGAGGCTATCCGCTACGCCGAGCGCAAGGGCGTGCTGCTAGTGCACGCCGCGGGCAACGACCGGCTGAATATCGACACCACCCCGCAGTATCCGACAGGACGTTACCTCGACGGCCGTGTCATTCCCAATCTGCTGACCGTGGGCGCCAGTGCCCGCACCAACGACGCGCAGCTGGTTGCCTCCTTTAGCAACTACGGCCGGCAAACGGTAGACGTATTCGCTCCCGGCGTGGAGTTGGTCTCGACCTGGCCGGGTAACGAGTACCGCCCCGACAGCGGCACGAGCATGGCCACGCCGGTAGTAGCCGGCATGGCAGCGGTGCTCAAAACCTATTTCCCGCAGTTGACGCCGGCTGACCTCAAGCGGCTACTGCTGGCTTCGGCCGTGCCCTGCCATACGCGCGTGCGGCGGCCCGGTAGCCAGCAGCTGGTGGAGTTTGCCACCCTCTCGCGCACGGGCGGTGTGGTCAACCTCTACCAAGCCGTGCGGCTGGCTAATGCGGAAGTGGCCGCTCGCGCGGCGCATCCCTAAGGCGAACAAGAGGAGACCAGACTCAGTAAGGTGGGCGCCCTACTCACCCCACCTGACCCCACTTTATGAGCCGCCCTACTCCACCCATTAGCGCCTCTATAGCTGGTAGAGAAGTGGGTATCCATAAGGCGCGCCTTTTTTGAGTCATTGGCAATTGTTAGTAAGAAATAATTAGCAACTTCCGTTTGCCTTTTATCCGAAGTTTCTGGCTTACAAGCCACTTGGCTAACAAACCTGCACCGAGAAGGGCTCCGCTTAATGCTAAAGCTTTCGGCTCTACTTTACCGGTGTTAATAACAGAAATGGGTAAAAACAGGCTGCCAGCTAATAAAAAGGCTTTCTCATACTTGTAGCGGAAGATGAACCAAATTTTCGTCTTTTCGTCTACATACAGCGCGCCTATCTCATTAGGTCTCAACTTATAAGTTTGAAATACAAGCAAGCTGTCCTCAAATCCGATAATCCGGTCAGTTACTTTAGCCTTCATTGCTTTTAGCTCGAAGGTGAGTTTATCCCCCACTGCATAAACGGCTTCCCGGTGACCGTTCTTCTTAAAATACAAGAAGCTTTGACCTTTTGCATGAACAAAGGCTTGTCCAGCGCAAAGCGAAGTAGTGGCAAACAGCAGCACTATAACCGTTAAATACTTGAGCATGAAGCACTATTTCAAACTTTACTCTCAGTAACTCTACCAAGCGATAGTCAGTGTGGAGGATGCCCTGTACTTGCTAGAAGGTTGCAGGCTAAAAAGTAGATAGGGAAACTTGAACAAAAAGAGGAAAAGCCATCGAACCTATGCCGGTGGCTTTTCCTCTTTTTGTCTCTTCACATAATGCGTGTTGTACCCCGAGTCTGGGAATCGGTGCGGTTTCGGCCCAGTTAGAACAGTTGGTTAAACTACTACTTTTCCGTTGTTCAATTTCGTTCCAGATTCTTTTTTGCGCTTGACAGCTTTGCTAGTGGGGCTGCCCTAAGCGCATAGGGTAGCTACTAGCCCTATGCTTTCTTATTGCCAGCGTGGTGACCAACGGGGCTCGTGAGCCACTTGCCTGCTAGTTTCGCCTTGCTGCTTTTAACTCCGGCTCGCATGGCACGTCCCCTTCCTGTTGTTCCTCTGCTGTTGTGTTTGCTCTGGGCGGTTTCCGCCCCTGCCCAATCCGTTCGCAAACACGTGCTGCCGGCCGTCCCTACCTCGAAAACGGCCGTAAAGACGGCCAAACGGGTCTTCTATCAACTCGACCCGCTTACCCCGACGGCCCGCGGGCTGCTCGTGCTGCTGCCGGGTCTAGGGGAGCCAGCCCGCGACGTATTGCGCGCCACGCACTTGGCGCAGGAGGCGGCGCAACGCGGCTTTGTGGTGCTGGTTCCGCAACTCAATGACCGCCTTAGCTTGGACGCCGCCAGCGCCCGGTTCCTCGACGAGGTGATTGCCACCGTCGTGCAGCAACGCCCAGCCGTCGCGCGCCGGTTAATCATCGGGGGCTTTTCGGCCGGGGGACAACTCGCTTTTGCGTACGCGGAGGAATTAGTCCGTGACAGCACGCAACGGCCGTGGCGCGTGCGAGCGATTTTGGGCGTAGACCCGCCGTTGGAGTTGACCACGCACTGGCAACGGGCGCAGCTCCACGTGGACCAACACGACTGCACGCCCTTCCTCGTGTATGACCAAGGCACCTTGGACCGCTTGACGCACGAGCTGGGCGGGTCGCCGGCGCAGTTCCCCGCGCGCTACCTGGCGGCCTCCGCCTTCACGCGCGCCGACCCGGCTGGCGGCAACGCGCAGTGGTTGCGGCGCGTGCCCGTGCGCTTGTACAACGAACCTGATTTGACCTTTTGGCAAGCCATGTGTCCGGTGTACCAGCTGGAAGACCTGAACGCCTACGGGGCGACCGCCCTCGTGGCGTGCTTGCAAAAACTGGGCAATCCACACGCTAGTTTCCTGTTCACCACGGGTAGAGGTTTTGTGGGCAAGCACCGCATGCCCCATTCGTGGAGCATCGTGGATGCCGTCGAGTGCGCGGAATGGTTGCAACACTGCCTCGACTAAGCCAAACAGAGACTAGGCACATTATTTACATGCTATAAACGACGGTGGCTGTTGCAGAACGTTCAGGTCCGCTCGAAAACAGCTTATCGCTCGTGCAAAAGGGCGAAAACAGGCGCTTTACATGCGATTTCTTGGGCCTGATTGGCTAGTTGATGCATTTCTTAAACCGTCGTGGCTGTTGCAGAACCCTCAAGTCAGCTCAAAGACAGGTCGTTTCAACTGTAGGAACGTGAGAAATTAGCCTTTCAGTGAGCTTTGCAGGCCCGATTTAGCTAGCTGCGGCATCGCTCAATCTCCTAGTCGGAGTTCTGCAACAGTCACCGTCGTTTACAAGATGTAAAAAGGGGGTAGCTGCTAGCCTGCTTATGAGTCAAAGCAGTCGTAGGTTACGAGATGCCGGATGGTTTCTGCTGCCTCGTATAAGCATTAGGGGGAGGCTTCGCGCCGCTTCTGCTCGTCCACGTCGATAAGGGTCGTATAGCCCAGTTCGCCTGCCTCGTCGGGAAAGAGTACCGACGTGACCTGACACCAGAACGCCGAGCCACTTTGGCGTACTAGCCGGGTTTCCAGCACAAAATACGGCATTTGGTGCGCCCACAACTGCGTTTGCAACTCCTGCCAGTCGGCGCGGTGGTCGGGGTGGGCAAAGTCCATAATCTTGCGGCCCACCAGCTCGCTCGTGTGCGTGAAGCCGAGCATGGCCACTATCGCCGGATTGGCTTGGCAGATGGTCAGCGCCGAATTAATGATCTTTTGGCCCAGGGGCGAATGCTCGAACACGGTGCGAAAGCGCACCTGCGTTTGTTCATAGCGGTCCACCAGAGCTTGGTGGTCTGCTACGCTGGTGCGGTCCTGGCGCAGGCGTTGGGCTTCGGCGCGCAACGCCTGATTTTCGATTTCAAGCGCCAGCAGCGCGTAATTAGGCGAAGGAGCGTCGGGCATAAGGGAAAGCAAAAGGCCTTTAACTACGTACTAATAAGGGAATTGGCCTTAAAAGGAGCGATTTGCCGGGCTATATCCTGTAGATGTACCACGTGGGGCGCGGCGGTCGGGCCGATCAAAAAGGGTACTGCTTCCAAGGTCAGGGTTATAATTCTCTTTTACGGGAAGCGACTTTTGTGTGAACAAGCG
Organism: uncultured Hymenobacter sp.; assembly: GCA_937871705.1. Lineage (GTDB taxonomy): Bacteria > Bacteroidota > Bacteroidia > Cytophagales > Hymenobacteraceae > Hymenobacter. Next base: position 150 of record CALMOO010000453.1, on the reverse strand, counting down.
GGTGCGCAGGTCGATTGCTGACTACCCTCAACATCTTGTTCGGCAAAGCCCCTGCTAGCCCGGGTCGGGGTCCGGTAAGCCAAAGGCGTGGAGCAGGGTTTGCAGGTGGGGGTCCGGGATGGGCACCAGGGGCGTTGTTTGGGTTTCCAT
>CALMOO010000452.1:3608-7007 GCA_937871705.1 uncultured Hymenobacter sp. | reverse complement strand
GCTGGGCACTTACTGGTTGCGGCAGCCCACGCGCCTCACGGGCTGGGCGCTGGCGCTGGCCTGGCTGGCCCACATGGGCTTGCTGGTGAATACCAACCACTACCCCACTCTGTGGCTCGTACCGCTGATGGCCGTGTTCTACGTGGTGGCCGATTTTCTACCCCGCCGCCAGCTGGCTTATCCGGTGCAGTTGCTGCCGCTGCTGGGGGCACTCGGCCTCAGTTTGCTGGCTACCAGCACCTTCACGCTGCCCTGGCTGCGGCGCGAACTGGCGGCGGTGGGCGGCAGCTACTGGCTGGCTTTGCTGGCGCTGGCCGTGGCCTCGGCCGTGGGCAAGCGCCGCCAGAACGAGCTAAGCGGCCTGGCCGACTGGCTGCTGGTACTGCCCGTGGCAGCCTTGCCGGTGGGCGCGGGGGTAGCCGCCTTTGGGCAACTGCTGGTGCTGTATGCCTACGCCGGGCTGGTGCTGTGGGCCGGCTACCGCGAGCAGTGGCGCGTTAAAGTCAACGCCGGCACGCTGCTGTTTATCGTGGCTACTACGGCAGCGTACTTCCGCCTTACGTGGGAGTTTTTGGACAAGTCGTTGTTCTTCTTGCTGGGTGGCGCGCTGCTGCTGGGCCTGAGCTGGTGGCTGCGGCGCAGCAATGCCCAGGCCTTGAGCCGGAAAGCTGGCTAACCTAAACATCAAAAATCGGCTGTCGTTGTGAGCCTGCGAAGCAATGACAGCCGATTTAGAAATCATAAGTTCTTGTACCCACATTAGATGACGCCTACCCAAGCCCCTACCCCCCCGCCCGCGCCAAGCCCGGCTCCGGTGTGGTCCCAAGCCCGGCTATACCGGCTGGCGGGACTGGCTGCCGCGCAGGTGCTGGTGCTGCTGGGCATTGCGGCGCTGGCCTGGGCCACGGCGGGGCTGGGCCAGGTGGTGCGGCTGCGTACCCGCCCCCTCGACCCGCGCGATACGATGTACGGCGACTATGCGCGCCTCAACTACGCCATCAGCGACCTGGCGCCGGGGCTGTGGCGCGGACCAGGGCCGCGGCCCGATTTTGTGCGGGCCGGGCAGCGCGTGTTTGTCCGCCTCGAGCCGGCCGGGCCGGTGTGGGTGGCCACGGGCATCTTTGGTAGCCGCCCAAGCGCCGGGCCCGGCCCCGAGGCCATCTTGCCTGGCACCGTGGAGGGCCAGTGGGCTGGCAGCGTGCACCTGCGCTACGGCCTCGAGCGCCTCTACCTGCCCGAAGGCACCGGCCCCCGCCTCAAAGCCGCCGCCCGCGACACCACTACCAGCCTGCTGGTGCGCGTGGCTGTGGCACCATGGGGCTCGGTGCGCCTGCTAGGGATAGATTAGTAGCCAGCTTGTTGCAGCAACTTGGTATCATTGGCGGCTATTTTCACCAAGGCGTATTTCTTCTGGCTCGTGATGTTCATCTCGTCCAGAATATCTATCATATCCTGGTAGCTGGCTTGTGCGCTGGGCTTGATGAGAACGACCGGCGCAGGACGCTGCTGGCTGCGCGCCAGCAGCGCCTGCCGGATGCCTTGCGGACCGAAATTGGTCGTGTGCAGCGTCGGCACGGGCACGGTGGGGTCGGCAGGGGCATACAGCCCGAAGTAATAATGCACCCGGTGCCGCTGCCCCAGCAGGATAGTCATGGCGCCAGAATGAGGTACTTCCGTGAGGTGGCGCGCATCGGCTACGGGCATGGTTAGTTGCATTGCCCGCGACTTGGCAAAGGTGGTAGTGAGCATAAAAAACGTCAGGAGCAAAAACGCCAAGTCTACCATCGGCGTCATGTCGAGGTGAAAGCTCCGCTTATGGGCGCGGGGCTTCTTGCCAGGCATGGGTATGGGCTGATTAATAACTGCCATCGGAAGGGGGGGTAGGGAAGTGACGCGCTACCCGCGCCGCGCCTCCGCGACGCTACCAAAAGCAGCAGCTACTCCTTCGATGCCACGCTACCGAAAATTCCACACTCCGCCCGGCATAATGCAGGCGTGCAGCGGCACATCGGTGGGCAGCACGTCTACGATGGCGGCTACGGGCGCTTCGTCGAGCACACTCAAGCCAATAAAGAGCGCGTCGGGCCGGCATTGGGTCAGAAAACGGTCGTAGAAGCCCCCGCCGTAGCCCACGCGGTTGCCGTTCTGGTCGCAGGCGAGCAGCGGCACCAGCACCGCGTCCAACTGGGGGGGTAGGACTTCGGTGGCCGGGTCAGGGGCGGGCTCCAAGATGTCCCAGCGGCTACGGACGAGTGCCGTAGTCGGGGTTAGCTCATAGTGCTTCAGCAACGCATCGTCGGGCTGCGCCACGGGCGCGGCTAGCCGCACCGCTGGCATATCGGCCCAAAGCTGGCGAATTATGAGCCACGTATCGGGCTCGCGCTTCGCCAGCAGCGGCAAAAACACGTGCAGCCAGTGCCACTCCCCTACCGGGAAGTAGCGAAACAACTGCTTACACAGCTGGTTGCTGCGGCGGGCTACTTCGGTCGGCGCTAGTGCCCGGCGTTGGGCCAGGGCTACGCGGCGCAGGTTGGCTTTGGTAGGGTAAACCAGCACCTACGCTTTCAGCTCTCCTACCCCGTCGGCCAGGGTTGTTACGTAGGTTTCCAGCTCCAGGCTCAGCCGGTCGTGGTAGCCTTTGGTCATGAAGGCAATGAAGTTATCAACCTCAGCGGCGGCCACCAGGTTGATGGTGCAGCCACCAAAGCCGCCGCCCATCATGCGGGCGCCGTAGCAGCCGGGCGCCTGGTGGGCTAGCTCTTCGAGCACGTCCAGTTCGGGGCAGCTCACCTCGTAGTCGTCGCGCAGGCCAGCGTGGCTGGCGTAGAGCAGCTCGCCCACTTCTTCGAGCGGGTGGCCGGCGGCCAGGTGGGCCGTCATAGCCTCGACGCGGGCGTTTTCTTCGACCACGTAGCGGCAGCGGCGATACACTACGTCGCCCAGCTCGGCTTTGGCAGCTTCAATCTCGGGCAGCGTGGCATCGCGCAGCGACTTGATAGCGGGGTTTTTCTGCGCCAGGATGCGTACGCCTTCCGTGCACTCCTCGCGGCGCTTGTTGTACTCGCTCGACGCCAGTTGGTGCTTCACGCCCGAGTTGCAGAGCACGAGGCGCGAGGTATTGGTATCGAGCGAAAAATACGCGTAGTCGAGCGAGCGGCAGTCGAGGCGCACCACCTGCCCAGCCTTGCCGAAAAGGCTGGCAAACTGGTCCATGATGCCGCTTTTTACCTGAGCATACTCGTGCTCGGCCTTCTGGGCCACGTGCGCCAGCGCCATCTTATCGAGGCCTAGATTCAGCATTTCATTCAAGCCCCAGGCCACGCCGCACTCCACGGCCGCCGACGACGAAAGGCCCGCACCAGCCGGAATATCACCCCCAAAAGCGCAGTCAAACCCCGG
>CALMOO010000452.1:0-3598 GCA_937871705.1 uncultured Hymenobacter sp. | reverse complement strand
GTGCCGCAGCAGGCCTGCCACCACCCCAAGCTGGTAGTTGGCCCAGTGGCCGTGTTCAAGCGGAGCCACCTCACTTACAGCTACTTCAAATGCCTGGTCAAAGTCGAGCGCGCGCAGCCGAATCTGGTCGGTGCCATTCAGGCGCAGTCCAAAGCGCACTTCCTGGGCAATAGCGCCGGGCAGCACCAAGCCATCGTTGTAGTCGGTGTGCTCGCCGATAAGATTGAGGCGCCCAGGCGCCCGCACCAGCAAGGTGGGCGCAGCGCCAAAGTGCTGATTAAATGCCTGAATAAGGGCTGAAGCAGTCATAAACAGAAGCGAATGGGTAGGAAATAGATAGGAGCAACGCCTGGCCTACGTAGCAGCGGCTGCCGGGGCGAAGGTAGCGCCCAACCTTTTACCCCCCGAAACAGTAAGCCAAATCAGGCTTTAGCTTCCGCGCTAGGCTGCCTATTTTCTTCATCTTTCGACACCTCCTCATGACTACTTCGCGTTTATCTCTACTTTTCGTACTCGCCGCCCTAGCTTCTACCCTTACTGGCTGCGCCGCCATTGGCGACATCTTCAAAACCGGCATTTGGGCGGGCGTCATTGGCGTTTTCATCGTGGTAGCCATCATCTTCTGGCTCGTTAGCAAGATTGGCGGCAACAAAGGCGGCGCTAGCTAGATTGTTGTTGAACTGTCAGCTCCGTACAGACAGATAGCCTTGTAGTTAAGACTATTCATAAAAAAGGCGTGGCTCCAATTAGGAGCCGCGCCTTTTTTGTGTAGAAACAAAGGAAACTAACAGCTAAAACACCTAGCTGCGCTTGGTGGGCATGGTGCCAATAATGTGGTCCCATAGAGTGCTGCTCACGCCAAAAGCCACTTCGTCTTGCCGGTAGTGGTGCTGAGCGTGGTGCGTCCACCACACTTTCAGAAAGTTTTTTGGGGGCGCGTAGACGTGAATGGCGTAGTGCACAAACAGATACATGGCGTAGCCAAATGTGAAGCCAGCTAAAATACCGAAGGCCCAATTACCAAAGACAAACCGGAAAATAAAGAATAGCAGCGACGCCACAAACACCGTCAGGATGGGCGGCATAGCCAACCGGGTTTCATCCTTGGGGTACTCGTGGTGCACCCCGTGCATGGTGTACTGAAACTTGGCCCGGCCGGGGGTAGTAGCCGGAATATGATACACATAGCGGTGCACCAGATATTCTACTAATGAGAACAGCAGCAGCCCACCCAAAAACAGGCCCAGGCCCGACAAGCCCACTACGAAGCCGTGCGTGAAGCCATAGTAGAGGCTAATGCAGGCCGTGGCAATGAAGATGCTGACCGGCAGCGCAATGTGCGTGTGCGAGAGCCGCTCCAGCACCGGGTTTTTAAACAACTGAGCCGAACCTTTGTGCTTGGGCCGAACCGGCGCGGGGGCCGGAGCAGCGGGCTGCGCAGCGATAGTGTTCATCTCCATACGAAAGCTTACTAAAATCGGGAGTTAAGCGGCAAATTTACGACTACCCTGCCTTATAAGTTGGGGTAGGCTCGAAGCCGGCCTGGCTGAGCGCTGCCGCAAGAGCCGCCACCTCGGCGGCCCCCGCGTAGCGCAGCCGGGCTTGGGCATAGAACCGCTCGCGGGCCGCCAGGGTTCGACTTAGCCAGTCAAAAATTGCTTTTTCGGGCGTCTGGCCGGGCTCAGTAGCAGCTAGTAAGGGCCTCGCATTGCGGTTGCGGGCCAGCCGGCGCACCAGTTCGGGCAGGGGCACCTCGAGCCAGAGCGTGAAGCCGGTTTGCTGCAATACGTCCAGATTATTATGGAAACATGGGGTGCCGCCGCCCGTAGCCACCACCAGCGGCGGCCCCGGCCGGTGGGCCAGCGCCTGCAAAGCCGCCGCCTCGCGCTCCCGAAAACGAGTTTCTCCTTCGGCCGCAAATAGCTGCGGAATGGTTTGCCCAGCCTGGGCTACTATCTCGGCGTCCAGGTCGCGAAAGCCCCAGCCGTAGTAGGCCGCCAGGCGCCGGCCAATGGTGGTTTTGCCCGAGCCGGGCAAGCCAATGAGGTAGAGGCGGTTCAATGAAGTAGTATTTTAAGTGATAGTTCGGCTGTCCTTGCGAGCCTGCGAAGCAAGAACAAGCGTCTCTCTACCCCTTCTTGCTCACCCGATTCTGACCCGCGGGTCGAGCAAGGCGTAGAGCATGTCGACGGCAATATTGATGAGCACAAAGATGGCCGCCACAAACAGCGTAGCGCCCATCACGACCGGGAAATCCAGGTTTTCAACGGCCCGCAACGTGATGGTTCCCAGACCTTTCCAGTTGAATATATACTCGATAAAAAAAGCGCCGGCCATGAGCGAAGCCAGCCAGCCCGACACGGCCGTGACCACCGGGTTGAGGGCATTGCGCAGGGCGTGGCGCCAGACTGTGCGGCCGGGGCTCAGGCCCTTGGCGCGGGCCGTGCGGATGTAGTCCTGGCTGAGTACATCGAGCATGCTGGAGCGCGTGAGCTGCATGATAACCGCCAGCGGCCGCACGCCTAGGGCCACGGCCGGCAGCAGCAAATTGCGCAGCACCAGGTGGCTTTGGGCCGTGAAGGGGTCAGTTTCGTAGAGCTGGCCCGTGAGGCTGAGGCCCGTCCAGTGGCTCCAGTAAAAGCCAAACGTAACGGCAATGGCAATGGCCGCCACAAACGAGGGCACCGAAATGCCCAGCACCGAAGTGGTCACGAGCAGCCTATCGAGCCACGACTGCGGCCGCAGCGCGGCCGCCACGCCCAGCCCTACCCCCCCTACCCCAGCCAAGAGCATGGCGGCTAGCGCCAACCACAGCGTACCGGGAAAGTAATTGATTAGCAGGGTCAAAACATCCTGGTTGCTCTGGAACGAGCGGCGCAGATACGGCCATTTCAGCACCAGAGCGCGCTGGCCGCCCAGCGGCAGCAGCCCTACCCCCCCGTAGCGCGCCACTCCGGCCGAATCGCGCCGGTGCACGCCCAGCGGCGAGGCATCGTTGAGGTAGCCCAGCAAGCGCGTCGGCAGCGGCTCATCGAGCCCAAGGTCGGCCCGGATGGCCGCTTGCGTGCCGAGGTCGGAGCGCTGGCCGGCCAGCAGGGCGGCCGGGTCGCCGGGCAGCACATTGAAAAGCAAAAACACCACCGTAGCCACCCCCACCAGCACAAGCAGGCCTTGACCAAGACGGCGAAACAAAAAGGAAAGCATAGAAAAGCAGGCGCAGAACCACCACAAAGTAAGGACTGATGTGGAAGTACCCATCAATCATCAGTCATTACGCATCAGTTGCTGCGCACTACCCTATAGCTTGGTGCCGGGCTTGAATGAGCCGTCATCGACCGACTTGAGGAAGGTGATGAAGCCTTTCATGTAGGTCTGCTGGTCGTCGTACATGCTCATGTGGCTGCCGTCGGGGCAAATGAGCGAGTTGCCGTTTTTGACCTGGGTCGCAATCCAGGCCATGTGGGCGGGGTCCATGGTGTCGTATTTGCCGCCGATGCTGAGCACGGGCACCGTGAGCTGGGGCAGGTCCTTGGTGCGGTCCCAGGTGGTGAGCTTGCCCGAAATGCCGAACTCGCTGGGGCCCTGCATGGTCACGTAG
>CALMOO010000451.1 GCA_937871705.1 uncultured Hymenobacter sp. | reverse complement strand
GTTCCCGTACGTTGCCGGGCCAGGGGTGCGCCCGAAGCTTGCGCAGCGCAGCGGCGCTGAATTCCGGTACGGGTTGCCGGTTGCGGGCCGCGTACACCTGCGCGAAGTGCTGGGCCAGCAGCTGCACATCGTCGTCGCGTTCGCGCAGGGGCGGCAGCATGATTTCGACCGTATTGAGGCGGTACATCAAGTCTTGGCGGAAAGCACCGCGGGCTACTAGGGCGTGCAACGGGGCGTTGGTGGCCGACAACAGCCGGATATCCACTGGTACGGGGGTGTTGCTTCCTACGGGCACCACCTGGCGGTTTTGCAGGGCTGTGAGCAGCTTGGCTTGCTGCGGCAGGGCGATGTTGCCAATCTCGTCCAGAAACAAGGTGCCGCCAGTGGCCGCCTCGAACCGGCCCACGCGACTGGCCTGGGCATCCGTGAATGCGCCCTTGGTGTGCCCAAACAGCTCGCTTTCAAACAACCCCTCGCTGAGCGCGGCTACGTCGGCGGCCACAAAGGGCCGGGCAGCGCGGCGCGACTGCTCGTGCAGGGACTTGGCGACCAATTCTTTGCCCGTGCCGTTCTCGCCGAGCAGTAGCACGTTGGCTTCGGTGGGGGCGACTTTTTCAATGATAGCGCGCACTTCCTGCATGGCAGCTGACTCACCCAGTAGCGCGGTAGCAGTGGCCGGCCCGACTACTTTTTTCGGGGCGCCTCCGTTTTTGCTGACGGTTTTAGATTGGAGGGCGGCGGCCAGCGTTTGCAGTAGCTGTTCGTTGTGCCAGGGCTTGAGCAGGAAGTCGGTGGCGCCGGCTTTGAGGGCGCGCACCGCCGTGCGCACGTCGCCATAGGCTGTCATCAGGATAACGGCCGTAGTGGGGTCGTGCTCCAGGATACGACCCAGCCAGTAGAAACCTTCGTTGCCCGTTGCCTGGCCGCTGCGGTAGTTCATGTCGAGCAGCACGACATCGAAGTGCTGCTGGCGGAGCAGGGAGAGCAATAGCTCCGGGTTTTTCTCAGTCACGACTTCCCGCACCTCGGTTTTGAGCAGCAGCTTAAGGGCGAACAGCACGTCGGGCTCGTCGTCTACTACCAGAATGCGGGCGTGCTTAAGAATCATGAGCAAGGCTGGGTAAAACGTAAAAGTCGGGGGTATTTGGCACCCGTACCAACCCAGGCCACATAAATTGTGCAAGCCTCAGAAGCTACTCATTCTCAGTCGGCCAGGCCGTTTGCTGCCCGTCCATAAAGTCAGACTGTATCAGAACCGTACGGTCAAGTGTATCGAAACCGGACGTTCGGCAACAGCTAGTTATTAGGTTTTCAAATCAGGCGATTGACTAGCAATACTTTGTGAAAAAGGCACCGTTCTGGCATCTCCGGTTCATAGCTTTTTGCGGCCGGCTAGTGCCTGCGCCGAACCAAATGGATATCCTGATACCCAAGAATAAGTGGTCGTTTGTTACCCGCTGGTGGTGGCTAGGGGCCCTGCTGCTAGCGGGAACGGGCGTGGCCGGCCTCTACTGGCCTAGTCCGGGCCAGCGGCTGCATGTGGGGGCTAGTAGACTGACCATCAGTTCCGTTACGCGGGGCAACTTTCAGGAGTTTACGGCCATCGACGGGGTAGTGCAGCCGCTGCACACCGTGTACCTAGATGCGGCGGAGGCCGGCACGGTGCAACAGGTGCTGGTGGAAGAAGGCACGACCCTAACGGTGGGCCAGCCGTTGTTGCGGCTGACTAACCCCGACCTGCAGCTGG
>CALMOO010000450.1 GCA_937871705.1 uncultured Hymenobacter sp. | reverse complement strand
CCTACAACCTAAGCTTTGCTAATGAGAACGCGTATAAAAATGTCGGCTTCGGCCTGAACTATCGGCACCAAAACGGGTATTATTCGCAGACGTTTCTGGTGAACGGTGACGTGCCCGCCTACAGCACCCTCGACGCGCAAGTGAGCTACCACATTCCGACTGCCCAAGTGCGCCTCAAGCTGAGCGCCAGCAACGTGCTGAACAACTATTACGTGTCGTATCTGGGCGGCCCCAGCGTGGGTGGCTTGTACTACTTAACGGTAGTATATGGGCTGTAACTGAAATCATTAAACCAAAAAGGCCGTCCTGCCCATTTGACCCCTTAATTTTTTATGTTTTCTCCTGCTGAGCGCCAGCGCTACCGCCGCCACCTCCAGCTTGCCGAAATAGGCGAAGCGGGCCAGCTGCGCCTGCGCCAGGCGCGGGTGTTGGTGGTGGGCACGGGCGGCCTGGGCTGCCCCATCCTGCAATACCTGGCCGCGGCGGGGGTAGGGACGCTGGGCCTCGCCGACGCCGACAAAGTAGAACTGACCAACCTGCCCCGCCAGATTCTGTACGGCACCGAGGATGTGGGCCAGCCCAAAGTAGAGGCTGCCGCGCGTGCCCTGCGCCGTCTTAATAGCTTGGTAAGCTACGAGTTGCACGAGCTGCGCGTGAGCCCCAGCAACGTGCGCGAGCTGGTGGCGCAGTACGATGTGGTGGTTGATGGCACCGATAACTTCCCGACCCGCTACCTGCTCAACGATACTTGCGTGAGCTTGGGCCGGCCGCTGGTTTCGGGGGCTATTTACAAATTTGAAGGGCAGGTATCGGTATTTAACTACCAGGGTGGACCTACGTACCGCTGCCTGTTCCCTACCCCCCCCACCGCCGCCGAAGCGCCCGACTGCAACACTACCGGCGTGCTCAATGTGCTGCCCGGCCTCATCGGCACGGTGCAGGCCACCGAGGCTTTAAAAGTAGTATTGGGCTTGGGCGATGTGCTCAGCGGCCGCCTTTGGGTTCTTGATACGTTGAGTTTTCAGAGCCGCACGTTGCGCTTCAAGCGCGATGCCGTGCAAAGTCTCATCAACCTCGACACGGCCAGCCCGGCCGACTACTTCGACAGCAGCTGCGCGCCGGCGGCCACTACTTCCATCGTCACGGCCAGCGACTTGCAGCTGCTGCTAGCCGCCGCCGAGCCGCCGCTGCTGCTCGACGTGCGCGGCCCGCTAGAGTACCAGCGCCGCCACCTGCCTGGCGCGTTGCTCCTACCCCTGCCGCAGCTGGCAGCCCGCGCCGCCGAGGTGCCCCGCACCCGCCCGGTGGTGGTGTATTGCCAGAGTGGCGTGCGCAGCGCCAAAGCCGTGGAGCTGTTGCAGCGCGAGTTTGGGTATACTAACTTGTTGACCTTGAGCGGTGGGCTAGAGGAGTATCCGGGGTTTTAGCAGCCCCACCCCCTGCGGGGAGGGGGAGCCAGATGCTAGTCAGGAGCAGCTTCTCATAAATTTAATTTTACAATGACATTC
>CALMOO010000449.1 GCA_937871705.1 uncultured Hymenobacter sp. | reverse complement strand
AATGTTATGCAAGCCGACTATCTCTGCATTTTCTATCTCACCCCAACCTCGTTTAGATGAAGTTTCTGGTTTGTATTTCCAACGTACCTGACACGACCACCAAAATCACCTTCACTCCTGACAACAAGGAGTTTAACAAGGCCGGGGTGCAGTTCGTGATTAATCCCTGGGATGAATACGCCCTCACCCGCGCCATTGAGCTGAAGGAGGCTAATGCCGGGAGTACCGTGACGGTGCTCAACGTGGGCGAAGCCGACACGGAGCCCAACATCCGCAAGGCCTTGGCCATCGGGGCCGACGACGCTATCCGGGTCAACGCGGCGCCTACTGATGCTTTTTTCGTGGCGCAGCAAATTGCGGCCGTGGCTAAAGAAGGTGGCTATGATGTGATTCTGATGGGCAAGGAAAGCATTGACTACAATGGCTTTCAGGTGCACGGCATGGTGGGCGAGCTGCTCGGCGTTCCGACCGTGGCCCCGGCCATGAAGCTCGACCTGAGCGGCACCACCGCTACGCTGGAGCGCGAAATCGAGGGCGGCAAAGAAATCGTGCAGGTTTCCATCCCCTTCGTAGCCTCGTGCCAGCAGCCGATGTGCGAGCCCCGCATCCCCAACATGCGCGGCATCATGACGGCCCGCACCAAGCCTCTGAAAGTGGTGCCCGCTACCAGCGACGCTCCGCGCACGCAAGTGGCTGCCTACGCCCTACCCCCCAAAAAGCAGGGCGTCAAGCTAATAGATGCCGCCAACGCCGGCGAACTCATCAAACTGCTTCGTAACGAAGCCAAGGTCATTTAACTACCTGTCCTGCTGACGAAGGAAGCATCTTATCACGGCGGCTTTCGTCAGTTCATCCCTACCCCCCTCTTGCGGTGCGAACGTGGTAAGGTCCTTCGCAAGCTCAGGATGACTTAAAAATATAATGCTATGTCTGTTTTAGTAGTTGTTGAATGTGACAAGGGCGAGGTGAAAAAGTCTTCGCTCGAAGTAGCCACCTACGGCGCGCAAGTGGCCGCGCAGCTAGGTACTACCGCCACGGCTATTGCCGTGGGCGAGGCCACCGATGCCAACTTGGCCAAGCTCGGGGAGCAGGGCATCACGAAGGTGCTCTACGACAAGGAGCCCCGGCTCAAGGACTTTGTTAATAATGCGTATACCAAGCTCATCGCAACTGCTGCCCAGCAGGAAGATGCGAAGGTGATTGTGCTGGCCAACAGCAACATTGGCGCCACGGTGGGCTCGCGCTTGTCGGTGCGGCTGCAAGCCACGCTGGCCACCAACGTAGTGGAGCTGCCCAAAACCGACGGAGGTCAGTTCATCGTGAAGCGCGGTGCCTTTTCGGGCAAAGCGTTTTCGGACGTGGTACTAAGCGGCGAGCGCAAGATTATTGCCGTTAAGAAAAACTCTATCGAGGCGCAGCACGAGGCCGGCAAAACGGCCGAAGTAGTTGCCTTCGCGGCTCAGCTCAGCGACGCCGACTTTGCCGACGCGCCCAAGCAAGTGGTGCTGCAAGACCAGGCCGGCGGCATCTTGCTGCCCGAGGCCGAACTCGTCGTATCGGGGGGCCGCGGCATGAAAGGACCCGAAAACTGGAACCTCATCGAAGACCTGGCCAAGGCGCTCGGCGCGGCTACGGCCTGCTCGAAGCCGGTGTCGGACGTGGACTGGCGCCCGCACCACGAGCACGTGGGGCAAACGGGCATTACGGTATCGCCCAACCTGTACATTGCCTGCGGTATCTCGGGCGCCATCCAGCATTTGGCGGGCGTCAATTCGTCGAAGGTGATTGTGGTCATCAATAAAGACCCGGAGGCGCCGTTCTTTAAAGCCGCCGACTACGGCATTGTGGGCGACGTGTTTGACGTGCTGCCCAAGCTCACGGCCGCCGTGAAAGAGCTAGGCTAGATTGCCTGGATTTTAGTAAAGAACGTCAGCCTGACGACAGCAAGCATTTCGGTCGGGTAGTAGCTCAAGCGTTAGAAGCTACTGCGGCCGCTGCGATGCTTCCTGCCATCAGGCTGACGTTCTTTATTTTGGGTTTTATTTTAAATCCGACGTTTTTGGCGGGGCATTCCGGCCCTTTCTGCTTAATTTGTCGTAGAGAACCCGTTTACCTGTTTCTATAGTAGTCAAGTCGCCGAAGACCCTTGAAAAAAATTCCGCTCGAAATCCTGGGCCTGTCCTCCTCACAGTCGCAGTCTGGCTCGTTTGCCCTTATTCTGGGCGAGAAGCACGGCAACCGCCGCCTGCCGATAATTATTGGCATGTTTGAGGCGCAAAGTATTGCCATCCAAATTGAGAAAATCAGCCCTAACCGGCCCCTCACCCACGACCTGTTCAAGGCCTTTGCCGAGCACGTGCACGTGGTTATTATTGAAGTAGTTATCTCCGACCTTAAAGAGGGCGTATTCTACTCGCGCATCGTGTGCTCTGATGGGGCCACGACGTTCGAGATTGACGCCCGGCCTTCCGACGCCATTGCCATCGGGCTGCGCTTTGGTGTGCCGATTTTCACCGTAGAAAGCGTGCTGAGCGAAGCCGGCATTATTCTCTCCGACCTCGATGAGGCCGCCGAGGAAGACGAGGATGACCAGGACCGTGACGATGACGACGAGGAAGATGATGACACCCCGCG
>CALMOO010000448.1 GCA_937871705.1 uncultured Hymenobacter sp. | reverse complement strand
GCTCGGGCTTCTCGGTGGCGGGCTCGATACTGGTGGCTCAAAACTACGGCGCCCGCAACCTGAAGATGGTCAACCACATTGCCTCGCAAGTACTCGTGCTGGAAACGGCCCTGGCGCTGGTGCTCACGGTGGTGGCCTACTTCGCCTCGCCGTCTATTCTGCATTTGCTGGGGGTAGGGCCCGACATCTTTGCCCAAGCCAATCGGTTTCAGCAAGTGCTGTTTCTGGGGCTGTTGTTCAATTTCGGCTTCCTCATGTTTCAGGCCCTCATGCGGGGGGTAGGCGAGGTGAAAATTCCGCTCTACATCAACATCGGCACGCTGGCGCTCAACTTTTTGCTCGACCCGCTTTTTATCTATGGCTGGGGGCCAGTGCCGGCGCTCGGCATGGTGGGCACGGCCGTGGCTACGCTCAGCACGCAGGTGCTATCAGTGGTGGTGAGCATGGCGGTGCTGCTGCGGGGCAAGTCTGGCATTCAGCTCAGCTACCAAGGGTTTAAACCCGATTTCGCGCTCATGCTGCGCGCGTTTAAGCTGGGCGTGCCGTCGTCCATCGACCTTTCGGCGCGGGCCCTGGGCTTGTCGATGATGACGGGCCTGGCGGCAGCCTTCGGCACTACGGTGCTGGCTACCTACGGCATCGGGTCGCGCATACTGGCGCTGGGCATTATTCCGGCGCTGGGCATTTCGCTGGCCTGCTCTACGCTGGTGGCCCAGAACCTAGGCGCTCGCAACCTGCCCCGCGCCGTGCGCACGGCCAACTACGCCATTGCCATCAGCTTTACGGGGCTGCTGCTGGTGGGCCTGGCCGGCTACCTGGGGGCCGGGCCGCTGGTGCGCTTCTTCCTGAAAGGTGACGAGGCCGTGAGCCGCGATGCCATCGAGTTCGTGCGCATTGCCGTGTTCAGCCTCTGCTTCACGGGGGCGCAGCAATCGGTATCCGGGGCGCTGCGCGGCTCGGGCAACACGCTCTCGGCGATGGTACTGACCATTATTGGCGTCTGGGGGCTGCAGTTTCCGGTGGCCTGGTACCTATCGCACCACACGGCGCTGGGTTTTCACGGGCTGTGGTGGTCGTTTGTGGTGGCCAACGTGCTGGCGGCCATCATTGCCGGCCTGTGGTATTTGAAAGGCGACTGGAAGCGCAGCAAGCTGGCGGCTACCCCCCTGCCGGTTGCGAAGGCCGCCGAAGTAGAAGACAAAATGGCGTAGGGCCGCTTGCCTCATCAAAAAGGGGGTAGTAACCGGAAGCCCTACGCTTCCGGTTACTACCCCCTTGCTGTAGCTTAACCCGACGGGCGCTTAGTCTTCTTTATTGCTGACTAGGCGGCCCATCAGCCAATAGGCAAACCAGGCAAAGAGGGGCGCGGCCAGCACGTCGTAGCTGTAGTGCACGCGCTGCACCAGCACCAGCAGGCCCACAGCCACTGTGGCCGCCCACAGCCCAGTCCGCCACCAGCGCCCGCGCACGGCCAAAGCCAGCAGCGCCAGCGTGGAGGTGTGGCCCGAGAAAAACAAGTCTTTGGTAATGGCCTCGCTGGCGGCGGTATGGAATATTTTAGCCAAAAACGGGTCGGGCATGGGCAGCATAAGCACCGGCGGCGCCAGCGGCAGCAGCCAGATGCTGGCCATGCGCAGCACTAGCAGCAGCAAATAGGCCCACAAGCCGCGCAAGAACAAGTGCGGGTGGCGCGTCAGCCAGCCCACGGCGGCCACTACGCCGCCATACATGAGCACAAACACGGGCGTGGCCACGTCGTAGCGCGGCAGCAAGTCCAGGAGCGGGTCGGGCAGCACGGGGCCGGGCCGCTGCTGAATGTAGAGAAAAAAGTGCGGCACCACCGGCACCATTACCCCAAACAGCAGCACTACCAGCAGCAGCCAGCTGCGCCAAAAAGCCGGGCGAGCTATAGCCTGCGCCCACACGCCAGAACGAGACGAAACTTCTGGCTCGGTGGTAGAAAGGGAATGAGTAGTGAGGGGAGAAGAAACACGCATGGTGCTATTAATTGGCTAGACTCCAGTATTCCTACAAAATTAACCCTAACCCACCCGTCAGCCCTAGCCTTGCATTAACAAACCATCGTTAGGGCCACGTTCCTGCGCTGTTACCTTTTGGTTATTTTGAGAAAAGCCTGGACGATACTAGGCTCGACCAAAAACAAGGCAGTACCTTGGCGGGCATGAAAACTACTACTCATGCTTTTATTGCAGGCCTAGTCTTGGCCCTTACTGCCCCAGCCGCGCACGCCCAAAATGCCGCCCTCGATGCCCGCATTGCCAAGCTGGCTGCCGCCGAGCAGGCCAAGGTAGTGGCCTGGCGCCGCGACCTACATGAGCATCCCGAGTTGGGCAACGAAGAAACCCGCACCGCCGCCCTCATTGCGGCGCAACTCAAGAGCTTGGGCCTGGAAGTACACACTGGCGTGGCCCGCACCGGCGTGGTCGGCATCCTGAAGGGGGGTAGGCCCGGCCCCGTGGTGGCTTTGCGCGCCGATATGGACGGCCTGCCCATCACCGAAACCACTGGCTTGGCCTTCGCCTCGGTGGCCAAAAGCACTTACCTGGGCCAGCCCGTGGGCGTGATGCACGCCTGCGGCCACGACACCCATGTGGCCATGCTGCTGGGCGCCGCCGAAGTGCTGAGCCAAGTAAAAAACGACCTGCCTGGCACCGTTAAGTTTATTTTTCAGCCTGCCGAGGAGGGCTCGCTGCCCGGCACGGTGGGCGGCGCCAAGCTGATGGTGCAGGAAGGCGTACTCGAAAACCCGAAGGTGGACGCCATTTTTGGGCTGCACATCTGGGCTTCGGCGCCAGTGGGGCAAATTCAGTACCGGCCCCGGGGCGAAATGGCCAGCTCCGACCGCTTCACCATTAAAGTCATTGGCAAGGGCGCGCACGGCGCCAAGCCTTGGGC
>CALMOO010000447.1:750-3747 GCA_937871705.1 uncultured Hymenobacter sp. | reverse complement strand
CTGCATGGCATCGCGGGGGCACTCGGTGAGGACAAGGGGGCGGGCGGGGGGTAGGCTAGTCACGGGCGGGCTGGGGAAAGGAAGCGCAGGCCAAAATTACGCCCGCCAACGCAGCCCGGGCGGGCCGCCTCAATCGCTTAACAAACCAAGGACGCCGGGGCTAATGCCGCCCGCTCACCACGCGCAACCTTGCGCTACTTGTTGCTTTAAGTCGAACTACCCGGCCGGGACTGGCGTTGCGAGAATATGCTTTTTTCGTTGTTGATGGCTGCCGCTCCCCGTCGCCGGGCCGGCAGCCTGCTGCTCCTGCTGGCCGTGCTCAGCAGCTGCAGCAAACCCCAAACCCTGGCGGCGCTGTTTCAAAAAACTACCCCGCACGATGAATATGCCCGCGCCCTCGACCGGGCCGGCCTGCGCGAGGCCGCGCTGGGCCAGCGCTGGCAGGCCGCCGCCGACCAGGCCCTCCACGACTCGTTAGTCGTGCCGCTGCCCGTGCTGGAAACGGGCTTTTTTCGAGCCGACCAGCCCACCGCAGCCAGCTACCGCTACGCAGTGCAGGCCGGCGAGCAGCTCCACATTCAGCTTAGCCGGCAGCCGGGGCCTACCCAGGCGGCCCGCGTCTTTGTGGATGCGTTTGCCCTGCCAGTCGGCCAGCCACGGGAGCTGATAAAGTGGACTTCGGCCGACACGACCGCCGATGGCGCCCTCGACCTGCGCTACCGCGCCGACGCCGATGGCCAGCACCTGCTGCGCGTGCAGGCCGAGCTGCTGGCGGCTGGGCGCTACACGCTGCGCATCTGGCGTGAGGCGAGCTTTCGCAACTTTCCGGTGCGGGGGCGCACCGACCACGATGTGGGCAGCTTCTGGGGCTCGGAGCGCGACAGCGGCGCCCGGCGCCACGAGGGTATTGATATTTTTGCGCCGCGCGGCACGCCGGCCGTGGCGGCCGTGGCGGGCACCGTCACCCGCGTGGGCGACAACAAGCTGGGTGGCCACGTGGTATGGCTGCTCGATGCGGCCACCGGCCAACACCTATACTACGCTCACCTCGACCGCCAGCTGGTGCACACCGGCCAGGTAGTGCGGCCCGGCGACACGCTGGGCCTGGTTGGCAACACCGGCAATGCCCGCACCACCGCGCCGCACCTGCACTTCGGCATCTATAAAAGCGGGCACGGCGCCATCGACCCGCTACCTTTCGTGCGCCACCCCGATGCGGTGCCGCCAGCCCTAGCGGCTTCGGCCGGCGACTACCTGGGCCATTGGGTGCGGCTGCGCACTTCAAGCCAAGTAGCTGCGCACGTGCAGCTTAGCACTAAGGCCAGCGCTGCGCTGGCGGCTACTACCCCCCTGCTAGTGCTGGGCCAGGAAAGCCACCGCCTGCGCGTCGAGTTGCCCGACGGGCGATTGGGCTACATCGCCACGCCGGCCGTAGTCGCGGCGCAGCCGTTGCACCGCCTCACTTTGGCAGCCGATATAGAAATTCAGGCGCAGCCTACGGCAGTAGCGGCGGCCCTAGCGGCGTGGCCAGCCCACACGCAAGTAGTGGTGCTGGGCCGGTCGGCGGGCTATGCGCTCTTGCGCGGCCCAGCAGGCCTTGAGGGCTGGGCTCGGATATAATAGTTTATCAATCAAAAAGGAGGGGGTAGGAAATTGATTTTAGCAATTTCCTACCCCCTCCTTTTTCCTATTTTGGGACTTACTCGCTCAGCACTACGGCCCGGCCGAGCTTGCGCGAGTAAGCTAGGCGCTGCTCGCTGCCGGTAGCGCTGGGGTAGTCGAAGCCCACGCCGCTGGGGTCGGTACGCAAGCTGGCCCACTCCTGCTCGCTCAGGTCGGCGGGCTGGGTGGCGGTAGATGGCACGGCCGGATGCGTAAAATGGTCTTCCGTAA
Source organism: uncultured Hymenobacter sp. (assembly GCA_937871705.1). Classification (GTDB taxonomy): domain Bacteria; phylum Bacteroidota; class Bacteroidia; order Cytophagales; family Hymenobacteraceae; genus Hymenobacter. The sequence continues at coordinate 1,854 of CALMOO010000447.1, read as the reverse complement.
AGAAGGCATTCATGTTGCGCAGCACCGTAATTTCCTGGCCGCGCACGGTTACCAGCTTGCTGTCCTGCTCCTCACTACCCACCAGCAAAGCCTTGGCGGGCATTACCTCGTGGCGCAGCGTGTCGCCTTTGGCCGTAGTTACGATAAGGTGCAGGTGGCTGCTCAGAATGCGCGGCCCCCGCAGCTGCAGCTGAAAATTATCCTTGGTTTTGGGGTCCGAGAATGTATGGGTAGCGCGCACCGTATTAAGCACGGTGGTGCTATTGATGCGCCGGCCCGCGCCCGTTGGCGGCACGTAGGTGCTGCGTGGGTCTTTGGTCGAAGCCGCCATTTCGTGCTCGGTGCTCACGCACGAAACACTGAGCTGGAGAAGCCCGGCTACAAGCAAAAGAGTAGAAACAGAGGTTTTCATAGAAGGAAATTAATAAGTTTAATAATATTAACAAGACAGAGCTAGGTAAGCACTACTGCCGGGATTATGTACGAATAAGGTAGGCAGGAAGATGTCAAAACCAACCGATTTCTACGCCGATAATCCAGCGGGGCAGCTCGGGCAGGGCCGCGCCAGCGGGCGGGCGCAGGGCATCGCTGAGGCGGTAGCGGCCCACTGCGGCCACTGTGCCAGTGCCCAGGCGCAGGCCCACTCCGCCCTGCCAACGCCGCAGGTAAGGTGGCTCGTGCCGGGTGGCTTCGAGGCGCCCCTGACCATTGGTAGCCTCATCGGTGGTTGAGTGGTTGGCGGCCAGGGCCGGGCCACCATAGGCCAGCAGGTCGAGGTAAGTACCCATGACGTTGCCGCGCGGCCGCAGCCCCGCGTTGAGGCGCAGGCCCAGCTCGCCCTGCAGCTGGTGGTAGCTAAGCGTTTCGGAATCGTGCATGGCGCTGAAGGGCGCAACTTTCGGGCCAGCATCTTGGGCCAGGCCGTAGCGCAGGTAGGCGTAGCGCAGGTCGGCGGTCAGGCCCACGTGGTCGCTGAAGCGGCGCTTGAGGCGCCCGCCCAGCTGCAGCTCCGCCGAGCCAAACCCGTGGCGCACGGGCAGCCCCGGCGCGCTGCTGGCTCCCACCACCAGCCCGTAGCCGGCATACAAGTGGCCAAAGTAGCGG
>CALMOO010000447.1:0-740 GCA_937871705.1 uncultured Hymenobacter sp. | reverse complement strand
GACCTTGTGCAGCCCCGTCTGCCTGCCCCCGCACTCGCCGCCCTGGTCGGCGCCGGGTCCGGTGCGGGGGCGCAGGGTATCGCGGGCCACATCGGCTTGCAGCAGCACCTGCTGGGCCCGGGCCGCAGGCCCAGCCAGGCAAGCCAGCAGCACCAAGAGTAAGTAGTTATTTTTCATTCAGCTTGATAAGGCAACTAAACGCCGCTTACTCCGAGTATTCACCAGTATACCCCTGAAAATGAACGCGCAGCACGTTGCCGCCCCGTACCAAGCGGCGCGGCATCTGTAGCATTAAGCGCTGCGCCACGGCCCGCACTTCGTAGCGGTGCAGCACCCCGCGGCGGTTGGCCAGGTGCCAATAGAGGTGCAGCGGGTAGGTAGGGGTAGGCGGCAGCGCCGGCCCGTCGCTGGGGCTAGGCTGCTCTTGGCCGACGGGCGCCACGCTGGTCGGCGAGGGGGGGGTAGGGCTGGGCGTGGCAGAGTGGTCGGGGCTGGCCGCCGCGGCAGGAGCCGTCGTGCCCAGAGCTGACAGCCATCCAGGACTGCCCTCATCGGGGTCGGTGAGCAGGGGCAGCGCGCGAGCTACGGGCAGGGTGGCGGCCGCCCGCAGCACTACCACTACCACCGTGTCATGCACGACAAAGTCGAAGGTAGGCACTGTCTTTTCAGAGGCTTTTTTAGCCAGGAAATAGCTTGCCTGGGGCAACCCATAGCCGTGGGCATAGTCATAATAAGGATAT
>CALMOO010000446.1 GCA_937871705.1 uncultured Hymenobacter sp. | reverse complement strand
CCAATGACCGCAGCACGGCGAGCGCGCTGCAAAAAGTATACTACCGGCTGGGCCGCACCGCCGACTCGGAGCGCATGAATGCCAAGCTGCAAGCCATGAAGTAAGCCGGCGCCAACACTGAATTGGGCGCTTAGTTAAGGATACCAAACAAGCCCGGCTGCGAGAGCAGCCGGGCTTGTTTGGTATAAACGGGAAGAGGGTTGACGTGGGCCACGTGCTTAGCAGGGGGTAGGGAAAGTGCAGCAGCTTGTAGTCCGTCGGAATCAACTTAACATAATATAAATTATAAGACAAACATATCTTGTTGTGAGAGAGCAAAATGACGCCTTAGTTTCGGAGTTACAACACTAGTTCTTGGTAGAGTCGTTCTAAGGTGGCATCCGGGTCGTGGCACAAACCCGGATGCACAGCTGAAGTTTGGATAACGGTGCTGCGCTGGGCGGTGAGCCAGCGAAAGCGCTCGGCGAGCGAGAGTTGGCCAATGGGGCCGCCTTCGGGGCGGCCGCGGCAGATGCGCTCGAAGGCGCGTAGGCGCTCGTGCAACTCGCGAAAGTCGAGTTGTTGGTTTCTTGCTAAGGTGCGCAGCTTAAGTTCGGGTAGCTCAAAACGGACCTGTAAGAAGCCCTGTGCTCGGCAGAGCACGATAACGCCGGCATTCACAAATTCTTCGCGTTCTACTCGCGGAACCACGCGCAGAACGGCGTACTCAAATACGTGCGGCTCTTGCATGGTTTGCTTCCTCAATAAAAAGCTTGGACTGGGCCAAGCGTTGGGTTAAGAACCCGACGTAGCCTAGCCGCTGGTCGTCGGCTGACGTACTGGGCCAGGCTTCGATGAGCCATTCCTCAGGTATCAGGGCCACAATGGCACGCAGGCGCTCTGGTGTCAGGCGAGTGTGCCCCAGAGCATCGGCTGCAGCCAGGTCGCTGGCCTGGGGCAACAGTACATGGTCTTTGACCTGCGGAAACGGCCGCAGCTTTGGTTGCGCCCAGTTTGGGCCGGTATGGTGCACGTAGAGCGCGGCGCCGTGGTCAATAAGCCACAACTCTTGGTGCCACACCAGCATATTGGTATTGCGAGCGGTGCGGTCGACGTTTAGCGTTAGGCAATCTAGCCACACAATCAAGGAAGCCAGTTCGGGTCCTGCTACATTCACTAGTGGGTCGAAGGTGCTGGCGCCGCTCAAGTAATGCAGGGCCAGATTTAGCCCCGTACTAGCCCGGAGTAGGTCTTGAATCTCTTCATCAGGTTCGGTGCGCCCGAAAGCTTCGTCTAACTGGCAGAAAACCAACTCAGGTACTCGCAAGCCTAAGCTACGCGCTAACTCGCCCACGAGTAGCTCCGCAATTAGAACTTTTACCCCCTGCCCTGCTCCCCGAAACTTGAGTACATAAAGAAAGTTATCATCCGCTTCTACTAAGGCCGGCAACGAGCCACCTTCGCGTAGCGGTGTCACGTAGCGTGTCACAGCAACGGTTCGGACTGAAAGGATATCTTGCATGCCAACTCAAAAATGGGTGTGGCTACAAAGGAAGGATTGAAATGGCTATTTAGGAATGGTTGGTACAACTCTCTCGTAACCCTCTGCCATTCAGTATTCAACAAGTATAAACTATAAAGTATACTAAAGTACAAAAAAGTTAAATTTTATAATATTTAAAACTTTTTTGTACTTTAGTATACTTTTATTATTTGGTCCCTGGTTTATATGTAATTCTGTTTTATACTTGTCTATTCTTTTACTATTGACGTACAAACCCGCCCAATCTGAACCTCTATGCCTAAACTGATTGATTACCCACGTACCAGCTACACAGGAGCCTGGGAAGTAGCCGAAGTAGTAGACGACACGGGCGGAAAATGCGCCCTCGAAACCTGCGCACGCAAGCTAAATCGCAAAGTTAGCGGCTCGTTTAAGGCAATAGTGGGCTCAGCAGTGAAGTTTGGACTGTTAACCAGTAAAAGAGAAATGCTGGCCACAACAACACTCTTCCGCCGAATTAAACACGCATACGATAAACAAGAAGAGTTACTATTCCACCGCGAAGCCTTTTTAACACCGCCCCTGTTTACGCAACTCTGCCGCAAGTTTCGCGCCCGCGAATTACCCGTTGCCATGCTCGACGTACTGCTTATCCGTGAGTTCAGCGTAGAGGAAATTAATGCGCAGAGTGTAGCTAAGGCATTTATCGATGGTGCCCGCATGGTTAATCTACTCGATGAAAATAATGTGGTGGCTGACATCGACCAATTAGCTGCACAGCAACCCCCGCGACGAGAGCTAGCCAACCCTATCCCGGCGGCCAACATATTTCGACAAGTACCACAGGCGGCTACCCCCCCGGCAGACCTCGACGATGAAGAAGACGAAGCAGAGGATTCTATTTCTGAAGACAAGCCTGCACCTACAGAAACTACCCTAACGACGCAAGTGCGGCCTACCCCTGCCTCTGGCCCTACTAAAGCCACGGGCCTTCCAACGCCACGCACGGCCCCAGCAGCAACTAGCGATGCCATAGCGCATTTATTTGGGTTCGATACGCCAGCGCAATCAACAGCAGCTACGCCTGCCCGTGAAAACAAAGCAAGTGCGCCAGCTAGCCATACCCCACCAGCGACGCATGGTTCTGCTACTAATACGGCTCCCAGAATTAATTCTCTCAATAGTGTTGCCACTGAGACTATCCCCGCTGACTTGCTCTTTCGCATTCAACTAGTCGGGCCCGGCATAAATACGCAACTCGAGGTGGCTGACGTAGAAGACTTAGCTCTGATTCGAGCTTTACTAGATAAGATTGAACGGCGGCTAACAAAATAAATGCTTAATATACAGCAGCTTTATAACCTGTATAAGTATTATGTTAAGCAATAAGTGTCGGACAAGTACGGTAATACTCGCCCCACTAGTGAAGCTTTTAGTTGCTATTTAGTTGCTAAAATGCCCGGTCTAGTCTGCGCGAGTTAGACCAGGCCGGGCGTTTAACTTTATTTATGACAGGATTTAAGGCAGCTAAGTTCTTACTCAGGCAGCGGACGCCGTTGGCCGGCCCCAATGGTCTGGTGGCGCTGACGCAGTACAGCCAGCAACTCAGCTAAGGAAGAACCGCTGGCGCGCAACAACACCAGCAGATGGTACACCAAATCAGCCGCCTCGCCGGGTAGGCCATCTTTATTACCAGCCATGGCATCAATGACTGTTTCAACTGCCTCCTCCCCTACCTTTTGGGCAATGCGGGCCAGGCCTTTCTCAAATAAACGCACTGTGTAGGAACCTGGCTCTTCGGCCGGAAACTGCCGCCGCCGCTCTACAAGCAGGTCAAGCTCAGCTAGAAAGCCGATGGCCGGCGTTGGCAGAGCTGCCCCAGCCGCAGGCGATACATCTTCGAAGCAGCTGGTGGTGCCGCGGTGGCAGGTGGGGCCGTCGGGGCGGGCCATAACCAGCACCGTATCCTGGTCGCAGTCGGCGTGCAGGCTTACTATGTGCAGGTAGTTGCCACTGGTTTCGCCCTTGGTCCAGAGGCGGCGCTTAGAGCGAGAGTAGAAGGTGACGCGGTGTTCGGCTTGGGTCCGCTGCCAGGCTTCGGCATTGAAGTAGCCCAGCATTAGAACCTGGCCCGTAGCTGCGTCCTGCACAATGGCGGGAATGAGCTGGTCGGGCATTTTTTGAAAATCTAAGTCCATATAAGGAAAAGGAAGCGGACAAGCCACTACTAAGTTGCTAAGTGCTGATTATAAGAGATTAAGCGGGCTGAACGGTAGGCTGCAGGAGGTCCCACTGGTTGCCATATAAGTCTTCAAAAACGACTACCGTTGCGTAGACTTCTTCGCGCGGGGCTTCCAGAAAACGAACACCTTGCGCGCGCATTCGGTGATAATCGGCCCAAAAATCGTCGGTTTGCAGAAAGAGAAACACCCGGCCGCCGGTCTGGTTGCCCACCTGGCTTTGCTGCTCGGCACCGTCGGCTTGGGCCAGCAGCATGCCACTACCCCCTCCCGTTGGCGCAACAACCACCCACCGCTTCGTCGGGCTCAGCGGGGTGTCAGTCACGAGCTTAAACGTTAGCTTTTGGGTATAAAAGGCAATGGCTTCGTCGTAATCAGTAACTAAAAGGGTGACGTGGGCAAGCTGCTGCGGCATGGCAAACTGAGTTTTTAGGCTAGAAAAAAGGTGAGGGGCCTGGAAGCACGCCTTCTGAATACGCATTCCCGTCAACGAGGGGCGCTTACGTTC
>CALMOO010000445.1:3478-6157 GCA_937871705.1 uncultured Hymenobacter sp. | reverse complement strand
GTAGCCTTGCAGGATGAGCGCCAGGAAAGCCGGGGTGGCGTAGGTGGGCGCGGCGGCCACGCCGCTGAGCATGCCCGGCAGGTCGTAGCCGCCCGCGCCTTCGGCGGCGGCCGTCAGCGTTAGGCCTTGCGCGGGGTTGGTTTCGATTTCCTGCTGCGCGGCCATCGTGACGTAGCCGCCCTCGGAGTAGCCCACCAAAAACAGGCGGGGACTGAGCGCCACCTTTTGCTGGCCCAGGTAGTATTGCGCGGCCTTCACCATATCCACCACGGCGCCGGCCGAAGTGGGCTTATCGTAGAACGGCTGCACTACCCCGCTCGACACGCCCAGGCCCACAAAATCGGGAATGAGCGTGACAAAGCCGGTGCTGGCAAACAGCTCGAAGCCCGTGAAAGTGGCCGGGAAGTTAGAAGGAGAGTCAGCTTGCCGAAACATGGTGCCGTGCTGCGCACTGAGCAGCGCCGGAGGCGCCGGCGTATTAAGCGGCACGCCCAGCAGCCCCGATACCTGCAGGAGCTGGCCTTTGTACGTGGTCTTATACAAGAATTTATAATACGTAACGTCGTACTTGAGCTGCGCAGTGAAAGCGCTAAAGCCCGCCACCGCGGCCAGCGTTTGCAGCTGGGCCTTGGGCACGGTGGCCACGGCAGTAGCCGACACGAACAGCTCCTGGCCGGTCGGCAGGGAGGGGGTAGGGCTGGCGTCGTCCTGCTTGTGGCAGGCACTGAGGCAATGAAGCAGCAAGGCCAGCAAAAGCCAGCGGCCGGGGCGGAGCGTTGTTTTCATAAGGCAGAGAAAGAGTAGAAAACCAAGACCTTCACCGCTCAATAGGGCGTTGTCAGCTCAGCCTAGGCAAGTGCGGCTTCTTGTTCGGGCTGGCGCGAGCTAGCACTAAGCACTCCAAAGCGCTATTCAGTATCGAATCTATGCAATATTTACTGGACTGTGAGCTATTCCGTCCCTCATCGACTGGAATAGACGAATTGGAGCGAAACGCCAGCAGGTTCTCTGGTTTAATCTAAGCTGGTTGCAGTTGCGCGAAAGGCGAAGGCTTTGGGGTGTCTCTGTCTCAGGTGCTGCTCGCCTACCCCCTCCAAAATGGCCAACACTCGCTAGTCGGGGCCCAAACGCAAAGTGCCGGAAAGCAAGACGCTTCCCGGCACTGAGCCTACCCGTCTGGGGTTCGCTACTGCACTACAAACCGAGTGGTGCTGGTCGAGGCTTGGTCGGTGGCTTGCAGCAGGTACACGCCCGGCTTTAGCTGCTGCGGAATGCGGAGGCTGCCATTGGCGGCCGGCGCCGGGGTCGTGCCTTTGTAAACCGTCTGGCCGGTCAGCGTCAGTACTTTAAGCCCCAGCAGCGTGCCGGGCTGAAACCCGCTGAGCGCTACCTGCACAAAGTCGCTGCCGCTCGGGTTCGGGTACACGCCGATGCGCCGGCCCAGCGCTACTGCTTGGCTCTGAGTCGATGCCCCGGCCACCGGTGGTGAGGTACACGCGGCCGTAAGTTTGGCGGTCGCCGGCAATGATGCCCACAAAGCCGTACTGGTGCTGCGCGTCGTTGATGCGCTTCCAAGTGGCCCCGGCATCGTCCGAGCGGTAGAAGCCGAACGTGCTATTTATGGTGCCCATGATGTAAACCGCCGGGTAGGCGGTAGCCACGGCCGGCTTGCCAAAGCCCACGGCGATGGCCGCCGTGCCCGCCACCCGCTGAAACGAGGTGCCGGAATCAGTGGAGTGGTAGAGGCCGGCATTCGGGTCGTTGCGGTACGCGCCCGGGCAGGTCAGCCAGAGGTCGCCTTCTTTGCCAAACACGGCGCCCAGCTGCGCGTCGCCCACCAGGTACCCGTCGGTGTGAATGAAGCCGGTAGCCTTCACGGCAAACGAAACGCCGCCGTCAGTGCTGACCAGTACTTGCCCGTTCATGGCGTCGTACACGTAAAATTTCAAGGGGTTCACCCGGTCGGCTATAGGGTGCAAGCTGCCGGGCACGTTGTTAGCTGTAATGCCCGTCGAGGCCGTCCAGGTCGCGCCCTGGTCGGTAGAAAGGTACAGGCCGCTCGCGGCGTTGTTGGCCGCGGCCGACTGCAACAGAATGCGGCTGCCATCGGCCGAAACGGCGATTGGCCCGCCCGTGGCGGCGTTGGGCGGCGAGCCGGCAAACTCGGTAAACGTGGTGCCGCCATCGGTAGAGTAAGCCCCCATCTTAATGACATTGGAGGAATAGCTAACGCCGTAGGAGCGAACAATATAGCTGGGCTGCAGCTCGGCAAAGTCGATGCCTAGGTTGTTGCTGTGCGACGGCATAAAGCGCGTAGTGGGCACCACGTCGGGGTTGTCGTGCCGGTAGCCGTCCAGGTCAAACACCACGCTCAGGAGCGGGGCCCCAGTAGGCGGGCAGATTAAGCCGCGGGCCACCAGCTCTTCCAGGCCCTGGTTATCGAACTTCCAGGTGGGGGTTTGCGGGGTAGCCTGGTCGGCGGCCTGCACGTTGGCGCTGGAGAAGGCGCCGTAGCCGGTCACAAACCACGCCTTATTAGAGTCGAACGGGTCCACGTCTACGTCGGCCAGCCAGTGGGGGTCCGAAGCGGCGTTCGACGGCGAGAGCGAGTGGTCGAGGTTGGCTTTGTTGGTGGCCCGAAAGTTCAGGATGGGCTTCCAAGTCGCCCCGTCGTCGGTG
>CALMOO010000445.1:0-3468 GCA_937871705.1 uncultured Hymenobacter sp. | reverse complement strand
GCGAAACACCTCATCGCCGCTGGCATACCGGTCGATGGTGCTCACGAAAATGGTGCCTGGCTTCTGCAGGTCGAGCGAAAGCCCGCCGTAGCCGCCCGCCGCCTCGGTGCCGGGCAGCGTGGGCTTGATGCTGGTAAATGCCCCGGTAGCGGGCACGTACTTCATCACATCGCCCACGGTCACGTCATTGGGTCCGGGGCCGTTGGAGTAGGCCAGGTACACGGTGCCATCGGCAGCCACGGCGGCGTGGTGGGCCATGAGTGTGGTAGGAGCCCCGGCCACTGCCGCCCAGGTAGCGCCGCCGTCAGTGGATTTGTAGAGGTTAGGAGCGCCCGTGCGCAACACGCCCACGTAGATGGTTTTGGTGGCGGTGCCAGCCGGGCTGCTGCTTTTATCGAACAGCACGAAGCTGATGCCGTTGCTGCCGATGGGCGTGCTGGCCACCGGGAAGCTGGTCACCTTCGACCAGGTAACGGCCCGGTCGGTGCTCGTCCAGAGCCCATCGACGCTCGAGCCCAGGAACAACGTGGTGCCCAGGTTGGGGTCAACTTGCAGCGGCTCGCCCGACCCGCGTCCGTTCTCATTGGCCCCCAGCCGGATGGTCAGCCTGGACCGGGTCCAGGTCGCGCCCTTATCATTGGAAGACAGGATAACGCCGAAGTCGGCGTAGGTCTGGGTGTAGGTGCCGGTGGCCAGGTATACCCGGTTGGCATCTGAGGGGTCGGGCGCAATGCTGCGGATGCCCATCATGTTCATGTCGTCCCGCGAGATGTCGTCGTTGAGCGGCGTCCAGGTCCGGGTCGCGGCGTTCCAGCGGTAAGACCCGCCTACATCGGTGCGGGCATACACCAAGTCTTGCTGCGCCGGGCTGTAAATAATGCCCGACACAAAGCCGCCGCCTTGGATATTCACGTTTTTCCAGGTGTAGGGCACCGTGGTTTGGGCCCCGCTGAGCGTGGGCGCCAGCCCCGCCGTAAGTAGGAGCGCCCCGCGCAAAACTAAAGAAGTAAATATTTTCATGGGTGGGAAAAAATGAGAAAATGGTTGAACAGGATATAAGCCTAAGCTTCAATGCCGGGCGCGGCCGGCGCTACTTGCCGGGCCTCACCTGCGGCGGTAATTAGTGCCGCAAGCAGGCAGCGGGACTTGGCGGAGCTAGAGGGGGGTAGGCTTTTTTAGAATCGAAAGCAAGCGTAAAAAAGCCGAAAACGTATCGCGCAACTTGTACGCTCTAGCAGGGGTAAGGTTGGCGATGAACACCGATTATTGGCTAGCTGCTAATAAGTTATGTTTGTTCGGCAAGTTGACCGCGTAAATTGAGGCTGTTGGTGAGGGCGACCGGTAAAAACCCGTGGTGTAAACTGGCCCATTCGCCTGCAGTAGCAACGGCCAGCGGCTTTATATGAGTAAGCAGCGGCGCCTCGCATACAACTAATTCTTGACGCTGGCAGCGAGCCCCCGGCCGACTGCGGCCTGTACTAATTTAAGAACCGCCCTAAGTCCGCCAGCCAGCTTAGCCGGCACTCTGTCGAGCCGCTCCGGGCTGCCTACCCCCGGCGGTGGGTAAGGTATTCGCCAGCGGGTTAGGTTGGCGTATGGTAGATTGCTGCAGCTTGGTGGTGACCCGCAACCAGGTGATTTTATGAGGATTTACTAGTACAAATAAGGTAAGCTACCATGCTGCTGGTCTGCCGGCCACTGCCTTTATTCGTATTTTCGTAGCATGCCTGATGTAGATGCTGCTCCGTTTCAACTGCGCGATTTTCGCGAAGCGTTCCCTCCAGATGACCTTTTGGTGGGCTTGCTGGAGGCTTCGCTGTCGGGCATCGCCCTATATGCCCCCATCCGGGGCGCTAGCGGTGAAATCGTAGATTTTACGATTGAGCTGCTCAACCCCGCCGCGCAGCGCCTGCTGGGGCAGCCTGCCCGCCCGGCCGGCACGTACTTGCAGTGCCACCCGCATGCGCACCAGTCGGGTGCGTTCGCGTTTCAGTGCGAGGCGTTTGAGCTGGGCCAGCCGGCGCGCATGGTGGCCTGCTACCCCGCCGAGGGCCTCGATACCTACTGGCAGCTCGCGGCCCAGCGCGTGGGCCAGGGGCTGCTGGTGAGCTTTAGCAACGCAGTCGACGCCACGCGGGCCGCCGAAGAGGCGCTGCGCGAAAGCCGGGCCCGTGAGCAAGCTGCCCAGGCCACCGCCGAGCATCAGCGCGCGCAGTTCGAAGCGCTGGTGCAGCAGGCGCCAGTTGCCATTGCCTTCTTTAAAGGGCCCGCGCAGCGCATCACCGCCGCCAACCCTCGGATGCTCCGCATTTGGGGCCGCACGCGGAACGACGTGCTGGGCCGGCCCTTGCTCGAAGCTCTCCCTGAGCTCGAAGGCCAGGGCTTTGACCTGCTGATTGCCCACGCCCTGGCAACCCAGGAGCCGGTGGCCGGCAACGAGGCACCCGCTACCCTGCAGCGCGATGGGCAGTTGCTGACGACGTACCATAATTTTGTTTTTCAGCCCTTTTACGACGAGCACGGGGCCTTGCAGGGCGTCATCAACGTGGCTGCTGAGGTGACCGAGCAGGTGAAAGCCCGCCACCAGATAGAAGAAAAAGAGCTGCTGACGAGCCAGCTAAATGAAGAGTTCAAGGCCAGCAACGACGAGCTGCTGCTGGCGCAGCAGCAGCTGTACCAGCTGAATGAGGAGCTGGAAGCCCGCGTAGCCGACCGCACCCAGGCCCTGGCCGCCGCACTCGCCGAAACCCAGCACCAGCGCGAGCAGCTGCGCCAGCAGCAGCAGCACTTGCAGCATATTCTGGGGCAGGTGCCGGCCTCCGTGGCTACGCTGGCGGGCCCCGACCACCGCTACACTTTCTTCAATGCCAACTACCTGGCCCTGACAGGGTGGCGCCCACGGCTGGGGCTCGCCGAGGCCGAAGCGCTGCCCGAGCTGGCCAGCCAGGGTTTTGGGCAGCTGCTTGACGAGGTGTTTGCCACCGGGCAGCCCGTGTTCGGGACGGAAAAGCCGCTGCTGCTCTACAACGACGCCGCTGGGGAGCCCACGCAGCGCTACATCGACTTTATCTACCAGCCGCTGCTCGATGGGCGGGGCCAGCCGCACGGCATTCTAGCTTTTCTGGTCGATACTACTGACCGGGTGCGCAGCCGCGCGCAGGCCGCCGCCGCGCAGGCCGAGGTAGTGGCTGTGGCCCAGCGGCTGGCTGCGCAGCGCGAGTCATTTTACCACGTATTTGAGCAAACGTCGGCGCTCATTTTCATTGCCCGCGGCCCCGACCACCGCATCGACTACGTCAACCCCGAGTACCAGCAGCTGTTTCCGGGCCGCCCGCTGGTGGGGCTACCCACGGCCGTGGCTATCCCGGACGCTGTGCAGGGCGGCTTTATTGCCCTGCTCGACCAAGTTTACCAGACCGGCGAACCTTACTCGGGGAACGAGGTGCCGGCTGCCAGCTACGATGCCGA
>CALMOO010000444.1 GCA_937871705.1 uncultured Hymenobacter sp. | reverse complement strand
CCAAAACCCAGGCCCGAGTCATCGGCCAGAAAATCGCCCAGCGCCGTGCCTAGCGTGTTCGAAAACAGAATGGCCGTCCAGTAAAACAGCTCGCCCCGCCGCGACCTGATGTCGGACACCGAGAGCGACTTTTCGCTCAGCCGCCACGCCCCGAGCACCAGTACCAGAATCGTGACCAGGATGAGCGAGCCCGTGGCGTAGCCTAGCTCCAGGGTGCGGTCCATGTAGTCCGACATGGTGGTGCCGGCCGTGCTGGTGGCCAAAATCACAGCCCAGTACAAGGCCGGGATGTAGCGCCTAGCGGCTAGCTGCCCCGCCAGCGCCACCAGAAAAAACCCGATAAACAGCAGCGAACTAATGGCGTAGCCCACGTTCATGGTTTGCGCCAGTTGGTCGCCACCCGTTTCGCCCAGCGTGGTGGCGCAGATTTTCATAACCCAAAACAATAGCGTGACTTCGGGTATTTTTCTCATAATGAACGGGGTAGAGGCTTTGTAAAGGAGCCAGTAGGAAGCAGCGGCCTAGCGGGGCCGCCACGTGAGGCACAAGCCCGGCGCGCTACCGTAGTAAGTAGGCATAAGCCCAATGTCGCGGCCCACAGCTTTGCGCCCCCAGCGATTGCGGTGGGTGAGGTAGGCCAGGTGGGCCGACAAGATGCCAAAGCCCGCGCCGGCCACCACGTCGCTCTGCCAGTGCTTGGTATTTACCATGCGCAGGGCCGCCACGCTGGTGGCCACGGCGTAGGCGCCTACCCCATACCACTGGCTCTTATTCCTGAACTCGGTGTGCACGATGCTGGCCGCCAGAAACGCCTGCGCCGTGTGCCCCGACGGAAACGAGAGCTTGTCCGAGCCGTCGGGCCGCTCCTCGTGGCTCAGCGTCTTCACGAGGTAAACGCTGGCCAGCATAATTACCTCGCTCTTGCCAATCAGCAGCAGGGTATTCAGCCGGTCGTTACGCGACTCGATGCCCGCCAGCTCCACGGCGGCCAGCTCCAAGTAGGGCGCGTATTGCAGGTAGTTGTCGAGCTTGGTGCGGTAGGTAGGAAAGAGGCGATGGATGTCCCGATTGGCCTGCTCATTGGTGTAAAAGCCGCCGCCATTGAAGGTGTAAGCTCCGTAGCCAATAAGCACCGCCGGAATGGCTACGGCCTTGAAAAGCTTGCTCTTCAGAAACGGCTTCTTCTCGGCGGCGGGCACTCCGGCCGGGTTTTCGTATTTGTGGGTAGTGTCGGCGGCAGGGGTAGCGGCGGGGTTGAGCGGCACCTGAGCCAGCGCCGGCGTGCTGAGGCCAGCCGCCAGCAGCAGCACCTTCAGCCGAAAACAAAAAAAGCGCATACCTGAGCGGCCGAAGAAGGAAGTGACTTCCGACCCGCGATTTTGCCCAAACCTACCGGCTGATTCTGGTGGAAATCTGAATGCCAGGCAGAAAAGAACCGTTGCGTTTTTACGAATTTCCATAAACAGACCGTCCTCCAGAATAGCCCCAGAATCGGGGGGTAGGTTTGGGCAAAATGCCACGTTAGTTTTGCCTACCCCCTATAAAAGCCTGCTGGTGTGGTAGGGCAGCCGGCGAGTGGCAGAATTAACGAATTAACTCACAAATAAGCACTAGCTTCGCCTGGGGCGGCAATAGTCTGCGTAAGCAGGTGCAAGTCAAGAGAGAAAGTATGTTGGGATTGCGCGTAGGGCTGCGGCTGGGGCTGGGGGTAGGAATACTGGTGAGCGCCGCCTCGGCGGCTCGGGCCCAGCAGGGCGTGGTGCGCGGCACCTTGCAGGAAGTGGGCAGCGGCCAGCCCGTGTCGTTTGCCAGCGTGGTGCTGCTGCGCCGCGCCGACTCGACCTTCGTGGCCGGGGCGCAGGCCAGCGAAACTGGCGCGTTTGAGCTGGCTAGCGTGCCGCTGGGCGCGTACATCCTGCGCGCTACGGCCGTGGGCTACCGTACCGGGCGCCGGGCCGTGGCCCTCACGGCTGCCGCGCCCACGCTGGCGCTGGGCACGCTGCGGCTGCGCGCGGCCACCACCCAGCTCAACGATGTGGTAGTCACGGCCGAGCGCCCGGTGGTGAGCGGCGGGCTCGACAAAAAGGTGGTGGACGTAACCAAAGACTTGACTGTGACGGGCGGCACGGCCATTGACGTGCTGCAAAATGTGCCCTCCGTGACCGTAGACCAGACCGGGGCGGTGAGCATTCGAGGCTCGGGCGGCGTGACGATTTTTATTGATGGCAAACCCACGGGCACCACGCTCGACCAGATTCCGGCCAGCAGCATCCAGAGCGTAGAGGTGGTCACGAACCCCTCGTCGCGCTACGACGCCTCGGGGGCGGGCGGGATTCTCAATATTATTCTGAAGAAAGAGCACCGCGACGGCCTCAATGGCCAGGCGAGTGCCACGGTGGGCACCGGCGATAAGTACAACGCCTCGATGAGCCTGAACTACCGCAAGGGCAAGTTCAATGTGTTTGGCTCGTACGACTTTCGGCGCGACCGCCGCCACATCAGCGGCAGCCTCGACCAGACCACCACGGCCAACGACACGACCCTGGTGCTGCACCAGGACCGCAGCGGCGTGAATTACCAGACCTCGCACGCTGTGCGCCTGGGCCTCGACTACGCCCTCACGCCCGAGCAAACCCTGACGCTAGCCGTGCAGCCGCGCTTTAACTCGCTGGCGGCCAACGAAACGCTCGACTCGCGCCAGGTGAACGCCACAGCCGGCGACCAGCCTGTGCTAGCCGGCACCAGCCGCCGCACCAACGCTACCACCGGCACCTTCCGCTCGGCCGATGTGAGCCTGGACTACCGCCACGTGTGGGACCAGCACAAGGGCCGCGAGCTGACGGCCAACGCCGTGTACACGCCCCTACTGGCCGATAATGCCGTGCAGTCCAACATCTTTTACCTGGATAATAGCCTGGTGGCGCAGCAGCAGCGCACCACCAACCACACCACGCAGGCCACGGCGCAGGTCGACTACGTGCAGCCGCTGGGCGAGAAAAGCCGCTTCGAGCTGGGCGCGCGCAGCAGCCTGCGGCAGTACGACCTGGACTACCATTTCAGCAGCGTACCGTCCCTGGGCTTCGACCCTTCGAACCGCTTTATCTATAAGCAGTACGTGCAGGCGGCCTACGGCATCTATGCCAATGCTTGGCAGAAATTTAGCTACCAGCTGGGGCTGCGGGCCGAGCAAACCAACCTGAGCGGCAATCAGTTGGCCACTACCGAGCAGTTCACGCAGCATTACTTCAACTTATTCCCGAGCGCGGTGCTGGCCTACGACCTGCCCCGCAACCAGCGCGTGCAGCTAAGCTACTCGAAGCGCATTCAGCGGCCCGACGCCGGCGAGCTCAACCCCTTCACCGACCGCTCGGACCAGCTCAATCTGGTGACCGGCAATCCCAATCTGCTGCCCGAGTACGTGCACTCGGTCGAGCTCGGCGACCAGCTCAACTTTGCCGGCGGGCGCAGCCTGAGCGCCACGGCCTTTTACCGCCTCGAAACCAACACCGCGCAGGGCTTTCGCCAGGTAATTACCGACCCGCTCACCGGTAACCTCGTCACGAGCACCACCCGCCAAAACCTGGGCCGAGAAACCTCCTACGGCCTAGAATTGGTGGGCGCTACCCCCCTTGCCGAGTGGTGGAAGCTGAACGTAACGGCGTCTACCTTCCGCCGGCTCATCAAAGGGGGGGTAGCGAGCACGCCCATCAACACGGCCAGCCAGGTGTACACTACGCGCCTCAACAACACGTTTGTGCTCAGCAAGCGGCTGGGCGCGCAGCTAGCGCTCAACTACCGCTCGCCCATCAACTCGGCCCAAGGCACGCGCAGCGCCAACTTCAACGTCGATGTTGCGGCCAAGTACAACGTGCTCGGCGACCGGGGCACCATCACGCTGCGCGTGGCCGATGTCTTTAATACGCTGCACTTTAACTTCACGGCCTACGGAGCCGACTTCGCCACGGCGAGCTACTTCAAGCGCGAGTCGCGCATTGCGTTTTTGGGCTTTGCCTACCGGTTTGGGCAAAACCAAGCGGCCCGGCCAAGCAAGAAAAATGAGCAGGAAGACGCGGGCGGCGGCTTTGAGTAGCAGGCCCGGCCCTGCGCTCCCAAATGTGCTCAGAATTAGCGGGTACCTTGCCGGTCGGCGGCTGGTCAGCATAGGGGCTGGGCAAAGCTGCGCTAGTACTTAATGAAAACGCAGCCTTTCTTTGGCCTTCCGCCCGATAGCGCACCGCTGGGCTCCGCGGCCGCGAAGCCTGGGCGCTACCCCTACCATGACGACAGCAGCTGCCCCGTTGGCCAGGAAGTGCAGCGCAGCGGCCGCTGGCAGTACTACGAACCCACGGCAGTGTCGCAGACGCGGGTGCGCTGCACCATCTGCCTGGCCCTAAGCCGGCGAGCTAATTACTGACATGCCGCTTTCTTGCCTTCGTATGACTGTAATCAACCGCCTGGCTTTGAGTTGGTCCCGGCTACTCCGGCTACTATTGCTGGCCGGCCTGTTGCTGGCAGCGCCAGCCGCTCGTGCGCAGGTGGTGGCCGGGCCCGCCCGCGACCTGGCCTTTTACCTGGCGCAGGCTCGCCAAAACAGCCCGCTCAGCCAGGAGGCCCAGAACCAGGGCAAGGCCATTCAGCTCGAAACCGAGCGGCTGCGCGCGTTCTATACCAAGGCACAGGGCACGCTGGTGGCCAACTATACGGCCGTGCCGGTGCTGGCCCGCGACAACGGCCGCACCGTGCTGCGCTACTCGGCCGATAACACGACCAACTACGTGGGCTACGACGTGGCCCTCAGCAACGGGGCCTTGTACCAGGGCTATGCCCAGCTTACGCAGCCGCTCTTCAACCAGAAGCGCTTCGAGGCCTTTGCCCAGCAAGCCCAGGGCCTGACGCTGAGCCAACAAAACCTGTCGCGCCTCTCGCTGCACGACCTGGAGAAGCTGGTGGGAGACCAGTACATTCTCTGCCGCCAAGACCTGGACCAGCTCACGTACGTGCGCGAGGTGCTCGGCATCCTGGACCGGCAGCGCCTGCTGGTGCGCAAGCTGGTAGAGGCCAGCTTGCTCAAGCAGTCCGACTACGCCTTGCTCAGCATCGAGGTGCAGTCGCAGCAGCTTTTTCTGAACACCTACCACACGGCTTACCACCGCGACCTACTCGACCTGAACGTGCTCTGCGGGCTCGGCGACACGGCCGAAGTAGCGCTGGCCGCGCCTGACCTGCCGCTGCGCCGAGGCGCGCCGGTGGGCTTGTCGGGCTTCGCCGAGCGCTACCGCCTCGACAGCCTGACCTTGGCGGCCAGCCAGCAGGTGTTTGAGCTGCGCTACCGCCCGGTGGTGAATGCCTTTGCCACGGGCGGGCTGGAGGCCGTAACGCTCGCCGACTTGCCGCAGCGGTTTGGCGTGAGCGCCGGCCTCAGCTTCAGCCTGTACTTATTTGATGGCCACCAGCGCCAGCTCAGCCGCGACCGTACCAACGTGCTGCTCGAAACCACTCGCGCCTACCGCCGCAACTTTGCCCTCATTAACCCCGTGCGCCAGGAGCGCCTACTCTACGAGCTGCGGGCGCTGGCGCAGCGCCAAAACTTGGCCCGCGAGCAGCTGGCTACTTACCGCCAGGTGCTCGACTCGTACAAGCGCGAGGTAATTGCCGGGCAGCTTTCGGTGGTGAACTACGTGCAGGTGCTCAAGAGCTACGCCGCCGCCGCCCGCGACCTGGTGCTACTCGAAAACAACCGCCTTTTGCTCATCAATGCCTATAACTACTGGACGTGGTAGCCCCTCTCCCAACCCCGCAGGGGAGGGGTAGGGCTACCAGGTAGCGCTATAAAAATCCGTACTATGCCTTTTCTTCTTCGTCATAGCCTGTTTGTGCTGGGAGCGCTGCTCACGGCTTGCCACGGCGGCGCGCCGGCCGACGACGAGGACGCGGCCGGCCCTACCCCCCGCGCCCAGGTGCAAGCCGTGGCGGTGACGACGCAGGCGCTGACGCAGTACCGCACGTTTCCGGCCACCTCGACCTACCCGCGCAAAAGCACCGTGACGGCGCCCGTGGCCGCTTACGTTACGGCGGTGCGCGTGCGCCTCGGCGACCAGGTACGGGCCGGGCAGGTGCTGTTTGCACTCGAAACCAAGGAGCGCCGCGCCCTCGGCAACGAGGCCCAGCGCATCGACCCCTCGCTGCGGGGCTTTGGGCAAGTAGAGGTGCGGGCGCCGGCCGCTGGTATCGTAAGCGTGCTCAACCAGCAGCAGGCGGGCGACTACGTGCTGGAAGGCGCGCCGCTGTGCACGGTGGCCGAAAGCAGCCAGCTCGTGTTTCAGCTCAACCTACCTTATGAGTACCACGGGCTGGCGGCCGGCCGGCCCGCGTGCACCATCGTGCTGCCCGACAGCACCCGGCTCAGCGGCACGGTGCAGGCGCCGCTGGCCAGCGTCAGCCCCGGCCAGTCGGAGGTGTACTTGGTGCGGCCCACCAACCCGCCGCGCGTGATTCCGGAAAACCTGCTGGTGCAAGTGCGCCTCACCCAGGCCCAGCGGCCCCGGGCCCAAACCCTACCCGCTGCCTGCGTGCTGGCCGACGAAACCATGCACAATTTTTGGGTGATGAAGCTGGTCAATGACTCGACGGCCGTGAAGGTGCCCGTGACGCTGGGCGTGCAAAACCCGAGCGAGATTGAAATCAAAAGCCCGGTCTTTGGCCCCCACGACCGCATTCTGAGCGTGGGCAACTACGGGCTGGCCGATACGGCCAAAGTGAAGCTGATGCGATGAGCGAGCCCACCATCATCCCTACCCCCCCGCCCACGCGCAACGCGCCCCGGCCCGGTGCTGCCGCTGCCAGCTCGGCGCGGCCCGATGCAGCCGAGGCTACGTATTTCCAGACCTATCGCAAGCCGATTTTGCTCGTTGGCTTGCTGCTGTTGGCGGTGGGGCTGTTTGCGTACTCGCGCATGCAAACGGCTTTGTTTCCGGAGGTTACGTTTCCGAAGATTACCCTCATTGCCGACGCCGGGCAGCAGCCCATCGACCGGATGATGATAACCGTGACCAAGCCCCTGGAAGCGGCCGTGAAGCGGGTGAAGGGTGTGACGGTGGTGCGCAGCAGCACCAGCCGCGGCTCGTGCGTGATTCAGGTTTTCCTGAACTGGAATGTGGACGTGTACAGCACCAAAGCGCAGCTGGAAAGCCGCGTGAACGAGATAAAAGGGCTGCTGCCGGCCGGCGTCACCATCGCCACCGAGGCCATGAACCAGTCGCTGTTTCCGGTGCTGGGCTACTCGCTGGAGAGCCGCTCGCGCTCGCCCATTGCCCTGCGCGACGCGGCAAATTTGCTAGCGCGGCCGCTATTTTCGCAGGTGTCGGGCGCTTCCAACGTGGTGGTGCGCGGCGGCAAGGCCAAGGAGTTTGTGGTCACCCCCGACCCGGCGCGGCTGGCGGGGCAGCGCATCTCGCCGGCCCAGCTGCAAGCCGCGTTTGCCAACACCAACTTCGTGCTCAGCAACGGCAACCTGGCCAGCTTCCGGCGCCTCTACCTCACGCTGACTGATACGCGCCTGGCCTCCGTGAACGACCTGCGCCAGGTGGTGGTGCGCGCCGACTCGGGCCGCGTGGTGCGGGTGCAGGATGTGGCCACGGTCGATATTCAGGAGCAGCAGGAGTTCGTGCTCATCAATGCGAACGGCCACGACGCGGTGCTGATTGACTTGGTGAAGCAGCAGGGGGTAGACCTCACCGCCTTTGCGCGCGATGCCCATGCCAAGGCCCGGCAGGTGCAGCGCCTCCTACCCCCCGGTATGGTCCTCAAGCCCTACTACGACCAGTCGGTGTTCGTGAGCGACAGCATCGGGAGCGTCATTCACAGCATCGTGGAGGGGCTGGCGCTGGCCATCCTGGTCATGTTTGTGTTTCTGCGCTCGTGGCGGGCCAGCCTGGCGGTGCTGCTTACCATTCCGGTCACGGTAGCGTTCACGCTGCTAGTACTTTATCTATTCGGGATTACTATTGACATCATGTCATTGGGCGCCATTGCGGCCTCGGTGGGTTTAATTATCGACGATGCCATTGTCATTATTGAGCAGCTATACCGGCAGCACGAGGAGCACCCCGAGCACAGCAACCCGCAGGTGGTGCGCGAGGCTATTCGCGGGTTGTTTCCGGCCATGGTGGCGTCGTCGCTGAGCACCATCGTGATTCACTTCCCGTTCCGGCTGATGAGCGGGCTGGCGGGCAGCTTCTTTCGAGAACTGTCTGATACAATGCAGATTACCATGGTCTGCTCGTTCTTGGTGACGTGGCTTTTGCTGCCGGTGCTGCACCTGCTCATCGGCTACCGGCCGGGCAAAAACGCGCACGCCCACAACGTGGCCGCCGAGCAAGCCGGCAAGCTCCAGTGGCTCAGCAACTTGTTTGCCCGGCCGCTGCTGGCTTTGGTGCTGCTGGTGGGGCTGGCGGGCGGCGCGTGGCTGGTATCAGGA
>CALMOO010000443.1:6042-8800 GCA_937871705.1 uncultured Hymenobacter sp. | reverse complement strand
CCGAGGAGCCGACCAAAAAAAGCAAGAAGGCGAAAGCTGCTGAGCCCGTTACCGACCCGGCTGCTGAGCCTGAACCGGAACCGACTAAGAAGAAGAAAAAGGCGAAGGCCAACGACCCCTTCGGCGAAGGCGAGATAACGACGGCGCCCGCCGAAGAGCCCGCTAAGAAGAAGAAAAAAGAGGCCGCACCTGAGCCAGCCCTCGCCGCGCCGGCTACCGAGGCCACGAAAAAGCAGGAAGAGGCTCCGGCTGCTAAGCCGGAGAAGCAAGCGGCGCCTGCTACCCCCTCTAGTACCGACGAGCCGACCGAAGAGCCCGCCAAAACCAAGAAGGAAAAGAAGAAGGCTAAAGAGGCCGAGCCTGACCCAGCCGCTGACCCCGGCGCCGAGCCCCCCACCGAGCCAGCTAAGAAGCCGAAGAAAAAGAAGAAAGGGGAAGAAGACCCGTTCGGCGATTCATAAAAGAAAGTACCCCGGAGGCTGCCTCCGGGGTACTTTTGTTTTCATCCTACCCTCATGCCCTACTTCTACCTAACGCTCGCGCTGCTCGGGGCCTACCTGCTCGGCTCCATTCCGACTGCCCTTTGGGTGGGTCGCGCTTTCTTTCAATTGCCCGACATCCGCGAGCATGGCTCGGGCAATGCGGGCGCCACCAACACCTTTCGGGTGCTAGGCAAGAAGGCCGGTTCGTTTGTGCTGCTGGTTGATGCGCTCAAAGGCTTTGTGGCGGCCTACGCGCTGCCGCATTGGCTGCTGAGCCAGGGAGCCATTCCGGCCTCGCAGCTGGCTTACTACCAGCTAGCTTGTGGCGCACTGGCGGTAGTGGGGCATATTTACCCGGTGTTTGCGCAGTTTCGGGGGGGTAAGGGTGTGGCCACTACTCTGGGCATGATGCTGGGGGTAGCACCGGCGCCGGTGGGCGTTTGCTTAATCATTTTCCTGCTGATGCTGGCGGTGTTTCGCTACGTGTCGCTGGCCAGCATGACGGCGGGTGTGGCCTTCGCGCTCTTGCAACTGCTGCCCGCGTTTCGGCCGGCGCAACCGTTTATGGTAGGGGTAGGGTTTGTGCTGGCGGCGCTGCTCATCTACACGCATCGCGCCAATATTGGCCGCTTGCGGGCCGGCACCGAAAGCCGGGTGCCACTCTGGGGTAAGAAATAATGCCTTCTACGTTGAGTAATTAATTTGCGCAGCTTACGGGTTTGTGGGTTTTGAAGCGGGCTTTTTTAGCCAGCAGCCTGCCACGTAGCTCATCTGGTATGTAAGCTTCACTAAAAGCCTTCTGCATATGCCGCCGCTATTTCCTAGTTTGCAAACTGCTCGCCTTCTCCTGCGCGAGCTGGCGGTGCGCGATTTGCCGCGCGTAGCTGTGCTGGCCAACGATGTCGAAATAGCCGCAAATACGCTCAACATTCCCTATCCCTATTCGGAAGAAGATGCCCTCACGTGGCTCTCACTGGCGCGGCAAGGCTTCTGGCGCAGCGAGGCGTTCACGTTTGCCATTGAGCTGAAGCAAACCCAGGAATTTATCGGCGCTATTAGCTTGCATGTAGACCAGCGCTTTGACCGTGCCGAGGCTGGCTACTGGCTGGGCAGGCCTTATTGGAACCAAGGTATCATAACTGAAGCCTTGGCGGGCGTGCTCCGTTTTGGCTTCGAAGAGCTAAAATTGAATAAAATTTTCGCCACGCACTTCGCTTACAACACCGCTTCTGGCCGCGTAATGGTGAAAAACGGGATGCTAAAAGAAGGCGAATTGGTGCAGCACATCAAGCGCAACGGCCACTACCACGACCTTTGGTGCTACGGCCTCACTCGAAGCGAGTACGAGCGCCTACCCCCCTCTTAATAGCCAGGGTGCGGCGGCCAGCCTCGGTGGCCTACTTTTGCGCCTCCAACCAACCACCCTGCTCGCTATGGCTGCCTCTGCTTACTTAACTCAGCACCAGAATCGCTTTCTCGAAGAGCTGCTCGACTGGCTGCGCATCCCGTCCGTGTCGGCCGACGCCAAGTTTCAGCCCGACGTGCTGCGCGCCGCTGAGTTTCTTAAGGCGCGGCTCGAAGAAGTAGGGGCCCAAAACGTGGAGCTATGCCCCACAGCTGGAAATCCCATCGTGTACGGCGAGTATTTTTCGGGCCCCGACAAGCCTACTGTGCTCGTTTATGGCCATTACGATGTGCAGCCCGCCGACCCTTACGAGCTCTGGACCTCGCCGCCGTTTGAGCCGGTTATTAAGGATGGCAACATCTTCGCCCGCGGCGCCTGCGACGACAAAGGCCAGGTATATATGCACGTGAAGGCTCTGGAAGTAATGCTGCATGAAGGCGGCGCGCCTTGCAACATCAAGTTCATGTTTGAAGGCGAAGAGGAAATAGGTTCCAACAACCTCGCCATCTTCGTAAAGGAAAACAAGGAGAAGCTGCAAGCCGACGTCATTCTCATCTCCGATACCGGCATTCTGGCCAACGACGTGCCCAGCATCGAGGTGGGCCTGCGCGGCCTCAGCTACCACGAAGTAGAAGTGACCGGCCCCAACCGCGACCTGCACTCCGGCCTCTACGGCGGCGCCGTGCTCAACCCCATCAATGCCCTCTGCGACATGATAAGCAGCCTGCACGATGAGAACTACCACATTACCATACCCGGCTTCTACGACAACGTAGCCGAGCTATCGGCCCAGGAGCGTGCCGAGCTGGCCCAGGCGCCGTTCTCCGAAGACGAGTTCAAGCAGAGCATCGGCCTGCCTGCCGTCGTGGGC
>CALMOO010000443.1:0-6032 GCA_937871705.1 uncultured Hymenobacter sp. | reverse complement strand
GTCGTGGGCGAAGCCGGCTACACCACCCCCGAGCGCACCAGCATCCGGCCCACGCTCGACGTCAACGGCATCTGGGGCGGCTACACCGGCGAAGGTGCTAAGACCGTGATTGCCAGCAAGGCCTACGCCAAAATCTCGATGCGCTTGGTGCCCCACCAAACCAGCGACGAGATTACGGCCTTGTTTCAGAAGCACTTCACAAGCATTGCCCCGGCTGGCGTCACGGTGCGCGTAACGCCCCACCACGGCGGCGAGCCTGTGGTGACGCCCACCGACTCGGCTGCCTACCGCGCCGCCGCCCGCGCCCTCGAAACCACCTTCGGCAAGAAGCCTGTGCCCACCCGCGGTGGCGGCTCCATTCCCATCGTGGCCATGTTTAAGAGCGAGCTGGGTCTCGACACGGTGCTGCTGGGCTTCGGCCTCGACTCCGACGCCATCCACTCGCCCAACGAGCATTTCGGCGTTTTTAACTTCCTGAAAGGCATCGAAACCATCCCCGAGTTCTACCGCGAGTACGCCACGGCCCAATAGGGGGGTAGGGGCAAGGATATAATTCGCTTCCTACCCAGTACAGAAAAGCCTCGGCTGCTAATGGCAACCGAGGCTTTTCTGTACTAGACTAAGCAGGCGTTAGCGCCGCCCGTTGAACGAGTATGTTAGGTACAGCTGAAAAGCACTGTTGCGTCGGCGGTTCTGCACAGTCACTGTGGAACTCTGAAAATAAGGCTTTTCCACATTTGTAAAGCCGCCATTGTAGCGCAAGCCTACCCCCAGCCCTTCCTTGAGCTGGTAGCCTAAGCCTGCCAGGTACCCAAAATCGACGGTGTTATACGCACTTTTTACATCAACTGAGGCATTGCCTACCTGATGGCTGGCGCCAGCCAGGAAGCCGAGTTGCGGCCCAAGCTCAAAGAACAAGCCATCAGTATTGATGTGAAAAGCAAGCGGCACATCAACGTAGTGCAGGCGGTACTTGTCATTGTCATTCCCATTTACCTTGAAGCCTTTTTGGGAATACAGCAATTCAGGTTGAAAGGCAAATAAGGAGGTAATACCAATATTGGCGAAAATGCCGGCGTGAAAACCGAACCGATTTGTTAAGCCATTCGCATCGGGACCCGAAAAATTGGTGAGCGACCCTCCGGCCTTAAGTCCCAGCGATACATCGCTGCCGCTCTGGCCGCGGCGTTGTGCCTGCGCGGCCGTGCTCAGGCCTAGCAAGAGGGCCAGCAGAATGACAATAGGTTTTTTCATCAGTGAATAGAAAAGAATGATGGTTGGTGGCACAAAGCTACGGTTGCTGCCCGCCCGAGCAGGCACAAAAAAGCCGGCCTTCTACTGAAGGCCGGCTTTTGAAGAAGGGGTAGGGGCGCTTATTTGCCACCGAAAGCGTAGCCAACTTGAAACTGGAACACCGAGTTGTGGACGTTCGGGTTGTTAGCGATGTAAGGAGCAGTGTTGCCCGAAGCAGCTTTGAGGGTAGTCGACTGGCCGTCCTTGTACACTTGCGAGAAGTCGCCAGTGTAGCGAATGCCCAGGCTCAAACCGCTCGTAATCTGGTAGCCAATGCCGCCAACGTAGGCGATAACCACTTTGTTCAGGTCTTGGGTAGTGGTGTTATCGTTATACTTGTCGCCGTGAGCTTGGATAAAATCACGGTCAGCAACTGCGAAGCTACCTTGTGGCCCGATTTCAAAGAACAAGCCTTTGCCATCAGTGCCGGTATTGATGCGAGCCAAGATTGGTACATCGATGTAGCTAAGCGTGCTCTTAAAAGTATTGCCGCTAACACCCTGGAAGTCATCTACTGAAGCACCTTTTTGCGAGAAAAGCACCTCTGGCTGAATCGATACTTGGTCGCTAATGCCGAAGTTGGCAAATACACCGGCAGCAAAACCTGCCTTGTATTCCGAACCCTTTGAATCGGTGCCGGAGAAAGTAGCGCCGTTGAAGCCGCCCTTAATACCGTATTTAACACCAGTTTGTGCGTTAGCAACACTTGCGAAACCAGCTAGTAGGGCAAGAGATAGGATGATTTTTTTCATGGCTGAAAAAATAATGAAGATAAATCCGGTTTATAAGGTGATAAGGAAAGTAAAAGAACCGGAATGCGCTTTATACTCGCAGCCTGTATAGTAGGTTTAAATTTTGTCAAAAAAATGCCCTAATATTGAACGTTGATGGGTAGCCAAGCCCGGCTCGTACATTTGGAAATGGTTTGTTACCAGCTTTATGCCGCCCGTTGGATAGACTATCGCCTTGCTAAAAGATTTTCTGAATAAAGCTGGTCTTCTACTACTCATCGGGCTCACTGCCCGGCCCGCGATAGCCCAGCTGGCAGCTACGCCGCAGGTTTATGACTCGCTGGCGAGCCAAGCTACCCATATGCCTTTGGTGCTCGGGGCTTATGCGCAGGGTAGCTTCATTTTAGCGCATACCTATGCTGTTAAGCACCTGGCTGTATCGCACCCCACAGGCTTTGAGGTGAACATGCAGCGCCAGACAACCGGCTCCGCCCCCTGGCACGGCTGGTACAAATACCCCAAAATGGGGCTGGCGCTGGTGTACTACGACTACCACAACCCGATGCTCGGCCAAAGCTTTGCGGCCAGCATCTACCTGAGCAAGCCCATCTACCGCACTCAGCGGCAAGACTTGAGCTTTCGGCTAGGCACTGGTTTGGCGTGGTTCACCAATCCGTTTGATATTCAGACTAATCGGAAGAATACCATCGTCAGTTCGGCGCTGAATGCTACCCTGCAGTTTCGCCTGGAGTATGACTATGCCCTCAGCCAGCACTTGGGCCTGCTGCTTGGGCTGGGCCTCAACCACTACTCTAATGGCGCCACGACCAAGCCCAACTTTGGGGTGAACTTACCAACCGTGGTGCTGGGCCTCAACTACCACCAGCAGCGCCCCGCGCCCACGCTGCCCTATCAGGCGCCTACCCCCTCCGATGTGGGCCACAACTTCTTCATCGCCAGCACCAGCCTGGGCTACAAGCAGCTCGAGGTAGGCAACTATTCCAAGTACCTGGTAAACTCAGTAACTATGGCCGCTGGCCGTCGTGTCAACCGTAAAAGCAGTCTGCTGGTGGGTCTGGAAGGTTTCTACGACCGCTCGCTGCTGGCTGCTCAAAGAGACACAGCCCGCGCGCAAACCAAGCTCACGGATGTGAAGAAAGCCGGAGTTATTCTGGGGCATGAGCTGCTGTTTGGGCAACTGGCTTTTGTGTCGCAGCTAGGCTTTTACGTGTACAATCCTTACAAATCCAACAGCTTCTACTACGAGCGGCTGGGGCTTAAATACCAGTTCACGCGCCTTTTATTTGGGGCCATCGACTTAAAAGTACACGGCGCCACCGCCGACGTGATTGAGTTTAAAGCCGGCGTTAAGCTATAAGTCGTGACCGGGCACTTCGGCTCGCTTTGATGACGCTTGAGGGGGGTAGGGCGCTGATTGGGAACAATTTAGTAGCGCCTCGGCCTCCGAATATGCACCTTTGAAGCGCTGGGCAGCAACGGCATTCTGCGCTCAGTACTTCCGTTATGGACACGCTGCTGCACTACACCCGCTACCTGCACATTCTGGCTGGGTTCGTTGGTTTTTTCGTGGCCCCGGTAGCGCTGGTAGTGCGCAAAGGCGGCGCGGCGCATCGCCGCTGGGGTCAGGTGTTTTTCTGGGCCATGATGCTGGCCGGCAGCACGGCCATTTTTATAGCCACCTTCAAAGGGCTGACTTTCTTGCTGCTAACGGGGATATTTAGTATGTACTTGGCGGTGTTTGGCTACCGCTCGCTCTACCACAAGCGGCTGGCGCAAGGCAAAGCACGCCCGGCCTTGCTCGATTGGTTGATGGTGAGTATCGGGTTGCTGATTTTTGGCGGAACCATCGTGTATGGCCTAGTGGCTGGCATGGTGCCTTCCATCGTATTTGGGGGGGTAGGGGTGCTGACAGCCGGGCGGCAGCTGCGGGCCTTTCTGCAGCGCGGGCCCTGGCCGGCCGGGCAGTGGCTGCTCAACCACATGTCGGGTTTTGTAGGCGCCTATATCGCGGCGATATCCGCGTTTTCGGCCACCAGCCTGCATTTTATTCCCTGGCCCTGGAATTTCCTGTGGCCTACCCTCCTAATGGTGCCGCTCTTGGTGTGGGCGCAAAGCCGCTACAAAGCTCGTTTCCGGCAGGGCACGCAGCCCGCCGAGCTAGTGGAAGTGCGTATTCAGCCCGAAATGGCCTGATTAATCTGCCGCACTAGCCTTGGCCCCTCATAGATAAACCCGGTGTATAGTTGTACTAATGAGGCGCCAGCCTGCAGCTTCTCAAGCGCATCCTGAGCCGAATGAATGCCCCCGGCCCCGATAATCGGCAGGCTACCCTGGCTACGCTGGTGCAGGTAGCGAATCACCTCCGTGGCGCGCGCGCGCAACGGCCGTCCGCTGAGGCCCCCCGCCCCATAAGCCGCCACAGCGGGGGTAGGGGTGCGCAAGGTGTCGGGCCGGGCAATGGTGGTGTTGGTGGCAACCAAGCCGCTGAGTTGCGTTTCGTGGGCTATCTCCAAGATGTCGTCGAGCTGTGCATCGCTGAGGTCGGGCGCTATCATGAGCAGCAGCGGGCGAGGGGTAGGGCGCGCCTGGTTGACTTGCTGCACCTGCTGCAACAGCTTGATAAGTGGCTCTTTGTCTTGCAGCTCGCGCAGGCCTGGCGTATTGGGTGAACTCACGTTAACCACGAAATAATCCACCACTTCGACCAGCGCCTCGAAGGCCGCCACGTAGTCGTCGCCGGCTCGTTCGTTGGGCGTGTCCTTGTTCTTGCCAATGTTGCCGCCAATAATAAGTTGCTGGTTTTGGCGCCCGCGCAAGCGTGCAGCCACGGCGGCGGCACCGTCGTTATTGAAGCCCATGCGGTTTATCAGCGCCTCGTCGGCGGGCAGCCGAAACAAGCGCGGCTTGAGGTTGCCGGGCTGCGGCCGGGGCGTCACGGTCCCAATTTCCACGAAGCCAAAGCCTAGCGCGGCCAGCTCGTCGGTGAGCATCGCATTTTTGTCGAAGCCCGCTGCCAGGCCCACCGGGTTCAAAAATTTTAGTCCAAATAGGTCACGTTCTAGGCTCGGATGCTGGTAGTCGTAGAGGCCGCGCAACGCAGCCGCCGTACCAGGTAAGCGAGCCGCTCGCTTCAAATTATCGAACACCAAGTGGTGGGCGCGCTCCGCGTCGAGCTTAAATAAGAGCGGCTTAACAACGTGCTTATACACAATGGCTTAATTTACCCCGCCCAACCTTCCCGGTCGAGCGAGCGATACTGAATAGCTTCGGCCAGGTGCTGAATCTGGATTTCTTCGGTGCCGGCCAGGTCAGCAATGGTGCGGGCCACTTTCAGGATGCGGTCGTAGGCGCGGGCGCTCAGGCCAAGGCGCTCCATAGCGGTTTTGAGCAGCATCCGGCCCGCGTCGCTAATCTGGCAAATATCTTTCACCATCTGCGAGGGCATCATGGCATTGGAGTGAATATCAGCCTGTTCGGCAAAGCGTTTGCTTTGCACCTCGCGGGCTTTCTCAACGCGCTGCTGAATGTCGTGGCTGGTTTCGGCGCGCCCGGTTTCCGTCATCTGGTCGAAGGTAACTGGCGTAACCTCCACGTGCAGGTCGATGCGGTCGAGCAGCGGCCCTGATACTTTGTTTAAATACTTTTGCACCACACCCGGGCCGCAAACGCACTCTTTATCAGGGTGGTTATAATAGCCGCATGGGCACGGGTTCATGCTGGCAATGAGCATGAAGTTGGCCGGAAAGTCAATGCTCACCTTGGCCCGCGAAATCGTGACCCGGCGCTCTTCCAGCGGCTGGCGCATCACTTCCAGCACGGTGCGCTTAAACTCAGGCAACTCGTCTAAAAACAGCACCCCGTTGTGCGAAAGCGAAATTTCGCCCGGTTGCGGGTTGCCGCCGCCACCCACCAGCGCCACGTCCGAAATAGTGTGGTGCGGGCTTCTAAACGGCCGCTGGTTTAGCAGGCCCTGCCCAGTGCCCAGCT
>CALMOO010000442.1:2994-3765 GCA_937871705.1 uncultured Hymenobacter sp. | reverse complement strand
CATCTTGGTAGCCAGTAACCAGCCCCCCAGCGCCGACGAAGCCGCCAAACACCAAGTGCGGGCCGCGATGGTGCAGCTAGCAGCCTCGGCCGCCGACCTGACGTACTTCGCTCAGCTTTTCGACGCGGGCACCCTGCGGGTAGACCTTGCCCGCACCTATCCGCTGGCCCAAACGCTGCTAGCCTGGCAAGATATGGCCCGCCACTCGCCGCAGCGAGATGCAAGCGCCGGCCCGGACGTGGCCGCTCCTAAGACCCACGGCAAGATTGTACTCGAAATCAACTAACTCGTTGTTTATATGCGCCCTACGTCCATCAACACCCTTGACCCGCAGGCCGGTCCCATCGTTTCGGTAGTCGGCGACACTTACCGCATAGTCGCTTCGGGCGACCAAACTGACCAGGCTTATGCCATTATCGACATGCTGGTGCCGCCCGGCGGCGGCCCTGGCCCGCACGCGCACGCCCACATTCAGGAGTCTTTCTATGTCATTGACGGTGAGATTGTAGTGCGCTCCGAAACCCAGACGTACACCGCTCGCAAGGGGGCGTTTGTTAGCATCCCCAAGGGTGGGGCCGTGCATAGCTTTCACAACGAAAGCGACGCGGTGGCGCACTTGCTCTGCGTGGTAGTGCCAGCCGGGCTAGACAAGTTCTTTGAGGAAATTGGCCAGCCTGTAGCAGCCGGGCAGTTTTTGCCGCAGCAGCCCCCGACACCGGCGCAGCTTCAGCAACTCCAGGCCACGGCCGAGAAGTATGGGCAGGAGCTGTT
>CALMOO010000442.1:0-2984 GCA_937871705.1 uncultured Hymenobacter sp. | reverse complement strand
AAGCGAGCAGGACTATAAGGAGCGTACTCCCAAGTATACTGCAATAAAGCAAAAAGGCTTTCAGCAACTGCTGAAAGCCTTTTGGTTGTAAAACTCGTCACAGGAATTTACGCCCGCTGCAACTGCATTTGCTTCACCTGCTGCGTCAAATCCAGTACCAAGCCAGCCAAGTGCTCCAGCGACACGCCGCCAATAGGGAACGTGCTGCTGATATAGCTCTTGGCTTCCCAGATTTCTAGCACGTCTTCCGCTTTCAGGTCGTAGGGCGAGTAACTGGGGTTGTCGGAGTGCAGATTGAACAAGGCGTTCTGCTTGAGCTTGTTATATACCCGCTTAAACACGATGCCGTCCTTCTGGCTCACTACGATGCAGGGCGTGCCATCCTTGATGGCGCTCCAGTCGTCGACGTAGCGGCCCACGATAGTGGTGCCGCTGGTGAGGGGTAGCATCGAGTCGCCGGCGATTTCGAAGGCCCTGTACGTGCCCGTGCTAGGCAGCATCGGCAGCCGAAAGCGAGGTAGCTCCTCGATAAACTCGCGGTCGGCGTAGCCATTGAGGTAACCAGCAGCAGCTTTTAGCGGCACTAGCTCAATATTTTCTTTTTCATCGGCGCCTACCGTGAAGGCCAGCACGCGTAGCGGCTTCTCTTCGGGTAGGGTTTCGGTGAGCGGGCCCGTCTCGCGCAGC
The DNA here is from genome assembly GCA_937871705.1 of uncultured Hymenobacter sp. Lineage (GTDB taxonomy): Bacteria > Bacteroidota > Bacteroidia > Cytophagales > Hymenobacteraceae > Hymenobacter. Next base: position 2,297 of record CALMOO010000442.1, on the reverse strand, counting down.
GCAGCGGCAGTTTTGGCATTCTTGCGCTTCGTGAAGTCGGTAGTGGCCAGCGAGTCGAGCGGAATATTGAATAGCCGCGCCATATTAACGAGCGTAGCCAGGCGCGGCTCGGCGCGACCTTCTTCATAAGCGCCTACTAATGAGCGCTTAATGCCTAATTTATCAGCCAGTTGGGCCTGCGTCAGGCTAAGCTCGCGGCGCCAGAATTTGAGGTTAGTATTAATCATGATAACGGAAAGGCTTGGAGGATACTAGCCCAACGCGGCGGGCAATCGACGCACAAAAACGGCAACACTGCCCGCAAGTTACTAATTCCATTAGACTTGCCAACGCTACTGGGGTAGGAATTTTAAAATTGTCAGTTTTGCTAGTTGGCCGCATACGAAAACAGCCGCTCTGATAAGGAACGGCTGTTGTGCTTATGGGCTTAGTTGGGGGCTACATGTTCAGGCTGGGTTTGGGTGTGTCAGCCCACCATTCGTCGTTTTCCATGATAGTGTTGCACCCATACTTAGCCAGTTCGGGCCTGACCTCATCCGCTCGGTCGCCTAGGCCGAGCTTGCGCAAGGTTTCGGGCACTATTACTCCGTAATAATTTGCCCAAGTCACGGGCTGTTGTCGGCCTGTGCGATTATCCTGCCACGTGCCCCAGAATAGTAACCCGCAACCCATAGTAGGATTTTCAGCTCCAGTATCTATGGACTGGCTTATTGCCTGAGTGGCTTGGCCGTGAGAGGTAACCTGAAAATCGAGTACGGCGCGGCCCTGGCACCAGCCCGCCTCTTTAGCGGCAGCGTCTTCGCGCAGTACAAAATTGGCAAATGCTGTGTAAGCCCGGTTGCCCTGGCCGCTCATCACACCTACCGTGTCGGGCAGTGGGGCTAGTCGGGTTACGGTGAGAGTACCAGTAAAGGGGGTGATAACTTTCTTGTATCGGTCGCGGCCTGCAAAGTGGAAGAGATTGGGCCGTTGCGCATCGTGCCAGATAGTGTCGTAATAAAACGAAATTCGGTAATTATTAGGCCCGTAGAACCCTTCCATCGCGCTCTGTTCAGGGTCATGGTACCAGGCCGGGATTAAATCTACCTGCCGGAGCAGTTGAAGCACGGCGGCAGTAGTATCGGCTACCGTGGCAGCAGTAGGCGATGTAGCGGCAGCTTTGGCAGCTACGGGGCTGGTCGTGGTCGAGGCACTATGAGGTTGGCAGGCCGTCGCGCCTAAGCTTAGCAAGCCGGCATATAGCTTTTTCATGCCCCCAAATTACGGCGCAGCTTACCTACTATCTCTCGCAAAAAATACCGTCCTACCCCTACTTCCAGCAGCACTTCGGCCAGAATTAAATTGCCAACCCACGAAAGCCACGTTACCGTTAAATACGTCTCTATCGGCTTGGTGCCGAAGGCGTAGTACATGATAAAGCTTTCGCCGCGCAGGGCCAACGCGGCCAGCGTCACGGCGTAGGAGCGCACCAGCCAATCGACGTGGCGGGGCCACTGCCGCTGCCGGGCGGCGCGGTAGGCAACCCAGGTCGTGAGCCACCACACCACGCATTGCAGCGTGAAGCCGACCTGCGCCGCTAGCCCACCATTAGCAAAGCGCGCCAGGATGAGCCCCGACGGCGCGGCCAGCCCCAGAATACCCACCACGTAGCCCAGCCCCAGCCAGCGGTGCAGGTGCGGCCCTACCCCCGCCACCACCGGCAACCATTGCAGCAGCCCCAGCCCTAGCACAACCAAACTCGTGGTAATGTGCACGTAGAACCCGAGTCGAAACCACGGGTTGTCGTTGGTTTCGTCGCTCTTGGTAGTGAGAAAGTGGATGCCTTTCTCAAAGGTGTAATAAGGCAGCGTTTTGGTGAGCATCAGGGCCGCGAAGGCGGCAATGAGGAGCGCGGCGAGCAGGAGCAAGAGTTTGCGCAGCATTATAGCCCTACCCCCCTCGCTGCGCCCGAATGCCAGCCAGCCGCAGTTGGAAGTAATCGTACTTCTCGCGCAGGTGGTCGAAGAGGTCGCGCAGGGCGGGCGCACCACCGAGCTGGGCGCGAGCCGTGGCGATTTCGGCAAGCTGCGAGTCGGAGAGGAAGTCTTGCAGACGCAGGTCTAGTCCTTTGGCGTACGCTTTTTCAAGGTGCGAGCGGACCGTCCCTACTACTAGGCTGCGCTGCTCGGCAATTTGCTCGGGGGTAAGACCTTGGCGGTGGAGCTGGAAGGTTGTTTCTTCGGTGCCATTTACGTCGCGGTCGGCGGCTTTTGGGGCCGCGGCGCGGGGCGCAGGGGTGGGCATGAACTCCTCGGCAT
>CALMOO010000441.1 GCA_937871705.1 uncultured Hymenobacter sp. | reverse complement strand
TTGCTGTGGACCGCTTCATGACGGCCACCGAGGCGCTGGCTTTTGGCTTTGCCACCAAAGTCAACCCGCTCACCACGAAGGCGCCAGCCTCGGCCGCTGTGCAGGCCCGCTTGAAGACCGTGCGCCTGGCAGTTGCCCGCGCCGATAAGCACGCCCTGCGGGTCAGTGCCAAGCCCAAACCTAAAGCTAAATCGGCGGCGAAAGCTGCCCCAAAACCCCGCCCTATGGCTAAGAACGTAATTCCGATTTCGGCCGCTGCCAAGAAAGCCGCCGCTCAGCCTACTGCTGCGCAGAAGGCCAACCATGCTGCCGTATTGGCTTTTGCTAAGCAACTCGGTGTAAAAGCCGTGATTGAGGGCGCCACCGAGGACGCAGAGGTGGAGGCAGCCGCTACCCCTACTGTGCTCGCTGATGGCAATGGCACGCTTTACACCGATGGCGAGCTGGCGCAGGGCTCCGAAGTCTTCAACGACGCGGCGCTATCCGACCCAACTGCCGACGGCGTGTATGGCACTGAGGACGGTCGCGACATTACAGTGGCCGCCGGGGTAGTAGAGGCTATTGCTGAAACGACCGATGCCGAGGGCGAGGAAGAGGCTGCGCCTTCTGCTGACATCGTGGCACTGCGCAAGATGGTCGAAGACCAGAACAAAACCATTGCTGACCTAAAAGCCACCTTCAACAAGGCCGTGCCACCCAAGCCTAAAGCCAAAGGCGAAGTACAAACTACGGACGGCAAAACCAGCCAGACCCCTCGGCCTAAAGGACTGCTGGCTGGCGCGTCAACCCCCAAGTAGTAAGCCATTTATATTCCAGGTGACTCTGTCGGACCGCCGACCATTTTTTACTTCTTTATAAAACGACCATGCCGTTTTTTGAACGCCCTCTGATTGTTGGCGGCTCCGCAGCAAACGCAACGAACAACCTTTCGCTGCTGGTTTATCCCGCCATCAAATACCCTGACCTCGCGGAACTGAAAATCCTGGTGAAAGAGGGCGTAAAGCGCCGCTCGACCACTATCGGCATTCTGCCGCAGGAGAAAGTAACGCGCCGCGACTCGGGTTGCGGTGAGTTTACCCCAACAGGCACCCTGTTGAAAATGGTTAAGAACGACATCACGGTTGACCCGGTAGAAATCAAGCTGCAGGAATGCGCTGACGATTATACCGAAACCGTGTTGGAGGCAGCCCTGAAAGCTGGGCATGCCGAGGATAACAACCTGGAAGGCACGGTCATCGAAACCATCGTGCGCAAAGCACTCGACCAGGGCCTAAGCTCGCTTAGCGTAACGGAAGCTGGTCAACTTGACATGGCCGTTGAGCCCGCCGTAGCTGGCCCCGTGTCTGGCGTAATCTACGCCGATGCCTATCGCATGTTCTTGCTAGCCGACCGCACCTCGGCCGACCCGAACTACAACCAGACGGATGGCGTGCGCAAGAAGCTGCTCGCCAAAGCACCTACTGCCGGCCAAGCGGGCGCCACTGGTGTATACCGCGGAGCAGCGATGCCAACGGAGGCTGCGCTGAAAGCAGACCCAACCTTAATCCTGGATGTCCTACAGGACCTCTACGAAAACTGCTCAGATGTACTGCAGGACCAGGACGATGCCCAAAAGGCTATCTACCTCGATACCAAGTCTTATCGCGCTGTGCGCTACGCCTACCGGGCGCTGGTTGCGGGCAAAGTAACCGAGGAGTCTAAGCTAAGTGTCATCACTGGCACCAACGGTCAAGCATATACCTACGAAGGCATTGAGTTGATTGAGCTGAAGGGCTATGGTCGCTGGATTAAGAGTGACTTCCCTGGCGGCACTTCGCCGCTAATGGCCATGTACACCGTCAAGCAGAACCTCGTGTTTGCCACCGATTTGATTTCGGATATGGCCGAAATCAAATTCTGGTACGACATCAACACCGAGTTCAACCGCACCCGGGTGAAATACCGCATCGGCGCCGGCTTCGGCTACGACATTCTGATGGCTTTCTCTATCTAAGCGGCTATCCTATTCCAGTGAATTAGTCCCTGGCTGAAGAGCCGGGGACCATACATCTAAACAAAGGAGAACCATCTTATGCCAGATTTACTGACCATCTGCAACCGCCTGACCAACAACCTAAGCTCGCGCAAGTGCCCCGTTCCCGGCGGCACCAACCGCCGCAGCTGGGTTTTCCAAAGAGACCAGTTCACGGGCGCCTTTACCCGTAGCTCCACTACGGGCGCCCTCTCAGGCTTTGCCCTGGCAGGCGACGAACTAGGCATCAAGGCTGTGGGTCGCCCTAAAAAAGGCAATGGCGCTGGCAAGGGTACCCAGTCTGATACAGGCAGCACCGAGGTCGAGCAGACGCTAATTCAGGAATTCACCTTTGCCAACCAAAACGAGTTGGATGCCAACGAGGCCTACCTCAAGGCCGATGGCAAAGTGGTATTTCAGGAGCTAAACAGCGGCCAGATTCGCGTTTACTTCAAGGAGTTTGGCAACGAGACGGCCACGGCTGAAGAAGGCACAGGCACGCTGCTGGCTGACGAGTCGCAGGTCATGAAGATGACGCTGGTAGGCAAGGAACCCAAGTTTGCGGAGTTTTTCGAAGCGCCGGTAGGCTCGGGGGGCTTGTCGCAACTGGAGGCTTCGGCCGCCTACCTCGACGCCCTGACCAAAGCCTAAGCCGTGGCTATCAATTACACCCAGGAGCTACTCGACCGAGCCAAGGCGTACACTGAGCAGCCGCTGAACAGCCGCCGCTATGCCGATGGGCTAGCCGAAGTCAGCGCGTTGTATTCCGCTATAACGGGCGAGGCAGTAGGCACCTGCAAACAGTGTCAATACTCAGATTATTTGGCGGTTGTCACCAATTACATCCGCGTTGCTACTCGCTTTTTACATCCGGAAACCATGCCAGACTCAAAATACACCATCGCCCCAGGCCTTGAAAACGAAACGTTCGTGCACGAAGGCTACAACTCGGCCGTCACTGCTGAGAACCTGACTGACCAGGCCGCTGAGTTCTTTATTTCGAAGGGCTTTAAGCACGCCTTCATTCTCAAGCCAAGCGCCGAAGGTGTTGAACCTGAGGGCAACAAGCCTCCGACGGAAAAACAGCAACTGCAGGCCCGCTACAAAGAGCTATTCCAAGCTGAGGCCGACGAGAAGCTGACCATCGCGCAGCTTAAAGAAGGCATCAAGAGCAAAGAAGCGCCTGAATAAGCGTCTCCCGCTGCCTTCTATTGCCTAAAAAGCCCGCCCCCATTCCTGGCGGCGGGCTTTTTACTACCCAAACTATCCCCCCATGGCTCGCACCCGTCGTACCCCTTCCTCCTCGCTCCAACGCACCGGCCCCCAAGCTGCTGTGATGCCGCCTGCGCTGCCCGAAGGCAAAGGCGGTGAGCTGATTAAGGTAGAGCCCTGGGGGCCAAATAACCTGCTCCCACAGGAAATCCTAAAGGTGCTGTATGACTCGGGTACGTCCACTACCTGCGTTGAGCGCCTGGGCCTCTTTATTGGGGGCAAAGGCTTTGCGA
>CALMOO010000440.1:5997-8211 GCA_937871705.1 uncultured Hymenobacter sp. | reverse complement strand
GCGCTCAGACGTCTAACCGTGTGGCCGATATAGACCCCGAGAACATTGCCAGCATCAGCATCCTGAAAGGACCGGCAGCCGCGGCATTATATGGGTCACGTGCCTCTTCGGGGGCTATCTTGATTACTACTAAATCGGGGGCGAGCGTTAGTAAGAAGCTGGAAATCACGGTTAACTCCGGCATCAACTTCCAGCGAGTGCTGGGGTTGCCGGAGTTTCAGAACGACTATGGACAAGGCACTGGCGGGGTAAACACGACCTCGAATGGGGCGGGCAATATCTTCACGGGCAACGTAAACTCCTGGGGACCCCGCTTTGGCACAACGCCTACCCGGCCCAATGGTTTGCTGCTCGCCGATGGCACTACCCTGCCCTACCAAGCGTACCCAGACAACATCCGTAGTTTCTTTAAAACGGGAACTCTGCTGACTAACGGCGTGCAATTGGCTGGCAACAACGGAACCTCTAACTTTTCGCTCAATGTCAATAATACCCGCCAGACGGGTATTACGGAGGTTTCTAATCTGAATCGGACTAATATTCAGTTGGGCGGCGGTACTACCCTGCAGAACAAGGTGAGAATCGGAGGTTCGGTAAATTTCTCCCAAACCGACCAGCTAGCCCCGCAGACGGGTAATGGGGGTAGTGCGTTCGGTACGTTGTCGGCGGTGCCGCGGAGCTTCGACTTGCAAGGCCAGCCTTACCAGACGGCTACGGGCGGCAACTTGTTTTTTCCGGGCCGCGACAACCCTAACTGGAACCTACAGAATAACAACACGACCAGCAACGTGACCCGCTTCATCAACGTGGCCAGCATTGGCTACGATTTCTTGCCGTGGCTGAGCGTTACCTATCGGGCAGGCCTGGATGCGTACACCGACCGCCGCAAGCAGATTGCTTCCATCACATCGGCTCGTAACCCAACCGGCTTGATTTTCCAGGACAATATCCAATACGCCGAGTTTACGGGCGACCTGCTGGTGACGGCCAAAAAGGACAACATCTTCTTAGACAAGCTGAACGCCAACTTGTTGGTGGGCCAGCAGATTAACCAGCGCCGGCGCAACGAGCAATACGTATCGGCAGCTACGCTCTCGCAGCCTGGCTTTTATAACACCATCAACGCGGCCGTTTTCACGGGTAGCGGCGAAACCAACTATACGCGCCGGCTGCTCGGCTACTATGCCGACCTCTCGTTGGCTTACAACAACTACTTGTTTCTGGAAGGAACGGCGCGTGTGGACCAGTCCTCGACGCTGCCCAAGAGCAACAATACCTTCCTGTATCCGTCCATATCGGCAGGCTTCGTCTTTACGGATGCCTTCAATATTGATTCGGACTTTTTCTCCTACGGCAAAATTCGGGCAAACGTAGCTCGTGTGGGCCGCGACGCCGACCCGTATGTGCTGGACAACTACTTCGTTTCGGCGGGCCAGGGCAACAACGTGGCCAACGTTACCTTCCCTTTCAATAACGTGGTGGGCTTTAAGCCTAGCAGCACCATCGGGGGGGGTAGTACGCTAAAGCCGGAATTTACCAAATCGGCAGAGGTCGGCGTCAACCTCGGGTTTTTCAACAACCGCTTGACGTTTGATGCGACGTACTTTAAGACGATTAGCTCCAACCAGATTATCCCAGTTACGCTGCCCGGCTCGACGGGCTACGCTAGCTTCTACACCAATGCCGGCGAGCTTGATAACAAAGGCATCGAAATTCTGGCTACCCTCACGCCTATCAGAAGCACCTCGGGCTTCACCTGGGACATTTCGGCCAACTATACCCGGATACGGAATATGGTGGTTTCCATCTACCCAGGGGTAACCAGCTCCTCGATTCCGGGCAGCTCCTTTATTGGCTCTGTGCCCTCGTACGTGGTGGGCCAGCCTTACGGCGTTATTCTGGGTCAGAAGAAGGCAACTGCCCCCGACGGCCAGTACTTAATCAATGGCAAGACTGGCCTGTGGGTGCCGGAGCTAAGCTCGCAGGTAACGGCTAACCCCAACGTTAACTGGCAGGGTGGTATCACCAACACCTTAGCTTACAAGGGTATTACGTTCTCGTTCTTGATTGATGCGATTGTGGGCGGCGATATCCTGTCCTTCACGCAGGCTGCCTATAAGTCGGCTGGCGTGCTGAAGGAAACCGGTGCCGACCGCGACCAGCCGCGCATCATTCCCGGTGTGATTCAGGGCCTGGCAGCAGATGGCAAAACTG
>CALMOO010000440.1:0-5984 GCA_937871705.1 uncultured Hymenobacter sp. | reverse complement strand
TACACGCCCAACAACATCCAGATTGATGCCCAAAGCTTTTGGAGCAACCAAGGCTTGCAAAGCGACCTGGCCATCTTCGACGGCACGCACTATACCCTGCGCGAGGTGTCGCTGGGCTACTCGCTGCCCAAGAGCCTGCTGGACTATACACCCTTTGGCAACGTTACTTTTTCGGTAGTCGGCCGCAACCTGTTTTATTACGCGCCCAATGCCAACTTCTTCCCAGAGGTGAATACGCAAGGCGCCGGTAACATCCGCGGGCTCGACCTGCAAGGGCCACCTAGCGTTCGCAGCTACGGCGCTTACCTGCGGTTTACCTTCTAACGAAAAAGAACTCTTAAAAGCATATATGAAAAAACTAGTTATTTTCCTGTACGCTGCGCTTGCCACAACGGTGTTATCATCAGCGAGCTGCAGCAAGTTTATCGACGTAAACGCCAGTCCGAACAACCCAACCGTCGTGCAGCCCAGCGTGCAACTGCCCACCATTACCGTTGGCACGGCCTTCGTAGTAGGAAATACCTTGGGCCGCGATGGCGACTTGTTTATCCAGCACTACGCTGGTATCGCCAACCAGCCTCAGACCGAAGACCGCTACGTTATCAACGGTAACTATGATAACGAGTGGCGTAGCGACTTGTATGGCAACAACCTGATTGGGGCCCAAACCCTGATTGCGAGCAACCCGACTAGCCCGGCTTATACCGGCATTGCCAAGCTCATCAAGGCGTACAATTTTGCGCTTACGACGGATATGTGGGGAGATATTCCCTACTCCCAGGCTCTGCAAGGCCTGGGCAGCGTGCAGCCCGTTTTCGACAAGCAACAAGACATCTACGAAGGCACCACCAGCATCCAAAGTCTGTTTGACCTCGTGCGCGATGGCTTGGCTGACTTAGACAAGACGAGCGTGCTAAAGCCGGGAGCCGACGACTTCGTTTACAAAGGCGACCTCACCAAGTGGAGGAAGGTGGGCAACATGCTTTTGCTAAAATTCGCGAACACCGTTAGCCGCAAAGACCCGGCCCTCGCCGCCAAGGTGATAAACGAAGTGCTGGCCAAAGACCCTGCCGGCAGCACTGTGATGGGTAGTGCCGCCATTGCGGCTAATAGCGAGGACTTCGCGGTGCCATTTGGCGCGGCGGTGGGCAACACCAATCCGTTCTACGCCTATAACGTCACGAATCGCCCCGATGACCAGATGGCCAGCACGCGTTTTCTCGATTCGCTGGCTTCGTACAACGACCCGCGGCTGCCCAAGTTCTTCACAACCACGCCGGGGAACACGGCGCCCACTGAGACTACGCCGTTTGGGAAATTCACAGGCTTTGAAAATGGCAACACAGCCGTGGCGCCTTCGCGAGACCCTGACCCCACAAAAACCAAGCGCTCGGTGTACAACACCTACGTGCAGGGCAATGCTGGGGAGGGGGTAGTGCGTCTGCTTACCAACTTTCAGCGGTCTTTTATTCTGGCTGAAGCTGCCATAACGCTGAAAACGCCCGGCATCGCTGATTCTCTTTACAAGCAAGGTATTCGCGCATCAATGCAGGAAACGGGCCTAAGCACTGCTGATATTAATACTTACTTTCATAATAACCCCGCCATTGTTACGCTGCGCGGCACCGATGCTCGCAAGGTCAACCAGATTATGACCCAGAAGTGGGTGGCCTGGGTCGGCAACGGCTACGAGGCCTGGAACGACTACCGCCGTACTGGCTACCCCCGCTTGCAGCCCGCCTTGAACGTATCGGTTACGCCCAATATTCCGCAGCGCCTGTTGTATCCGCCTTCCGAAATTGCGGGCAACGGCGCCAATATTCCTGCCGCAGTAATCACCACCCCAGTTTGGTGGGCCGACAAAACAGAGTCTCCTTATTATAATAACAAGTAGTTAGCAGCTAGTATGAAAAACATAGCTTATAAACTTTTCGCCCTCCTGCTCCTTGCCACCAGCTTTGCGGCCTGCAAAAAGGACTACGGCAACCAACTTGGCCCGCTGCAGGACGCGTTGGCTCCCATTCCGGTGACGGTCACGAACCAAGTGTATTTCGAGCGCTTTCCAGTCGTAACGACTAAGGTAGATACCGTCAATGGTGCTGCTAATTCTACCGGTACGTTCTCCATTGCCTTCAGTATTCCGGCTGATAAAGGTAAAATCAAGGAAATAACGAAAGTGGCTACTGGCAACGGTGGCGTCGAATACCTGCAAGATGCTCGCTACCCCAACTACGCTACCGGGGCGATAGCTGGCAACGGCTCTAACACCATCACGTTCTCGTCGGACCTGAACGCAGTACGAGACTATAGCAAGCGGCTCAATACGACGTTTGCTGGTACTACCCTACCTGCTGGTGCTACAAAGGCGCCGGCCTTCACGTTCTCGGGCACATCAACCGGAAGAAAAGGTACTCTCACCCCAAATAAAGACCCCCAGGCGCCCAACCAGCTCCGCTTCTTTTTCCTCCTGACCCTGGAAGATGGCACAACACTCATCCCCACCGAAGTGGATGTACGCTTGCTGTAAACGCTACAGCAGGCAACCACAAAAAAGCCCCGGCCAACTTGGCCGGGGCTTTTTTGTGCAGTTTTAAATTTTTACTTATCACAGAATGTACTGGCTCAAGTCGCGGTTTTTCACCATGTCGCGCAGGCGCTCTTCTACGAGCTGCGGCGTCACGATGAGCTGCGTGCCGGCTGGCAGCTTGTCGGGCACGTCGAAGAGTAAGTCGTTGAGCAGGCGGCTCATAACGGTGTGCAGGCGGCGGGCGCCGATGTTTTCTACTTCAGAATTAACATCGTACGCGATTTCGGCGATGCGCAGTAGCGCCTCGTCCTCAAAGTCGAGCTGCACGTCTTCGGCCATTAGCAGCGCTTGGTACTGTTTGGTGAGCGCGTTTTTCGGGTCTTTGAGGATGCGGTAGAAGTCGTCCTTAGTCAGGCTTTGCAGCTCGACGCGGATGGGGAAACGGCCTTGCAGCTCCGGAATGAGGTCGGAGGGCTTGCTGACGTGGAAGGCGCCGGCGGCAATGAACAGAATATGGTCGGTATTTACTACCCCATACTTCGTGTTCACGGCCGAGCCTTCCACGATGGGTAGCAAATCGCGCTGCACACCCTGGCGGCTCACGTCGGGGCCACCCGATTTGCCGCTGCCGCTGGTGGCTACTTTGTCGATTTCATCGATGAAGATGATGCCCGCATTTTCGGCCTGGCGCACCGCTTCTTCCTTCACCTCGTCCATGTCCACGAGCTTGGCCGCTTCTTCGTCGAGCAGCAGCTTGCGGGCCTCGGCCACGGTCACTTTGCGCTTGCGCGACTTCTTGGGCAGCATATTGCCTAGCATGTCTTGCAGGCCCGACATGGTAGCCTCGTCCATCATGCCTGGTGCGCCCATAATGCCCACGCTGGGGCCGCTCTGCGCCACATTTATCTCGATGTGCCGCTCTTCTAGCTCACCGTTGCGAATTTTCTGGCGGAAGCGCTCGCGGGTGCGCTCGTTCAGCTCTTGGTCAGAAGAGGGGGGTAGGGAATCGCTGGCGCTGCCTTCGCCGATGCCAAAGCCCAGGTTGCTGCGCCCAACATTGGTCGCGTCTTTGGTCGGCACTTTCATGGGCGGGATGAGCGCATCCAGGATAATATCTTCCACAGCTTGCTGAGCTTGAGCCTTCACGGCTTCTTGGCGGCGCAGGCGCACGCGGCTCACCGCCTGCTCGGCCAAGTCGCGCACCATGCTCTCCACGTCGCGGCCCACGTAGCCCACTTCCGTAAACTTGCTGGCTTCCACCTTCACGAAGGGCGCGTCGGCGAGGTGCGCCAGGCGGCGGGCAATTTCAGTTTTGCCCACCCCCGTGGCCCCAATCATCAGGATATTGTTGGGCACAATCTCCTGCTGCATGTCGGCCGGGGCGTGCAGGCGGCGCCAGCGGTTGCGCAGCGCGATGGCTACGTGGCGCTTGGCCTCGTGCTGGCCGATGATGTATTTATCGAGCTCGGCCACAATCTGGGCCGGAGTAAGAAAGGTGTCGTTGAGCATTCGGATGGAGGGTGTCGGTCATGCTGAGCCCGCGAAGCATCTTTTCACGGTGACCAAGTTGGAAGCTAAGCCAGCAGTAAGATGCCAACAACCGCCAGCGTGATAAAATGCTTCGCGCGCTCAGCATGACAGGGATTGTTTATTCTTTTTTCTTTAGGAAACTATCCAGACTGCGGCTGAGCGTGAAATAGTTGCTGCTGCCCGCCGCCTGCAACGTGGCGTGCGTGTAATCGAGTTGAAACTGACTGATGCGCAGCATGGCCCCAAAGCTGAAGCCCGCCGCGCCGCTCGTGTTGGCCAGGCGCAGCTCGCGGGCTTGCAGCTGGTTGTAGCCCACGCGCACATGAAAGCCGGTGCCCAGCAGCAGCTCGGCCCCCACGGTGAAGTGCCGGGCCAGGTTGTCGCCAAAGTTCTTGCTGGCGCGGGTGGTATCACCGTTGGCATTGGTGGTGCCAGCGTCGTTGGGGTCGAGGTACTGAATGTCCCACTTCTGCAGATGGTGGGCCGTGAGCGTGAAGCGCAGCGGCATGTGCTCAGGCTTGATGGTGGTGCCGAACTGCAAGTCGAGGGGTAGGGGCTCGCGAACGCTGGCAATGTAGGGCTTCAGCATGTAGCCCGCATTCTTCAGCACCAAGCCCACCGTAAAGTCCTGGGTCGGATGCTTGTAGAGCACGCCCGCATCGCCGGCCACAGCCACGGCGCGGTTCACGGCAATGCTCGATACGGCCAGCTTGGCCGCCAGCCCGAAGGTGAACTGGCCTTTTGTATAGGAGTCGGCGCCCGTAAAGGCATACTCGTTCACCCCAAAAATACCCAGCGGATTGCCGGCCGCGTCGTAGCTCTCAATATCACCATAGTTTAAATACGTGAATCCCAGCCCGAATCGCCCCCGCTTCTGGGTATTAAATACGTAAGCAGCCGTGCTTTGCTTGATGTCGCCCACGTACGCCACGTAGCTGATGGCGGCCGTGTGGTCCATCTCGGCATTGAGTAGCGCCGGGCTGCCAAAGAGCTGCGTGGGGTCGGAGGACCGCGCCGAGGCGTTCATGCCGCCGAGCGCTGCTAGCTGCGCCGAAGGGGGTAGGCTCAGAAATGGAAACGCTGCCCTACCCCCCAACTGGGCCTGAGCTGCGAAAGGCATCAGCAGTAGAAAAGTAGCAAGCTGCTTCATTCAACTAAGGTAAGGCTGGACCAGAAACGAAGTTTTGCCCCGAGCTAAAAATGGTAAAGGTGAGTTGCACCGAGCTTAGTGTAACTCACCTTTACTTTCTTAACTCTGTGCAACCTCCTCTATTGCACCTCCACGCTCGGCCCCACGGGGGTAGGGGCTTCATCGCGCACGGGCAGCGCCTGCGGTCGGGCTACCAACTCGTCAAGCAGCGCCACCGCGAGCACGTCATCAACGCGCTCGGCGTAGTGAATGGCAAGGCCCTTGAGGTAGTCGGCGGTTATTTCCTCCACGTCCTTGCGGTTTTTGGGCGACAAAATCACGTCGCGGATGCCGGCGCGGCGCGCGGCCAGCAGCTTTTCCTTGATGCCGCCCACCGGCAGCACGCGGCCGCGCAGGGTAATTTCGCCGGTCATGGCTAGGTGCGGGCGCACGCGGCGCTGGGTGTAGGCCGAGGCAATGCTGGTGAAAATGGCAATGCCCGCGCTCGGCCCGTCCTTCGGAATGCCGCCCTCCGGGAAGTGAATGTGCAAGTCGTACTGCTCAAACAGGCGGTAGTCGATGCCTAGCTCGTCGGCCCGCGAGCGCAGGTAGGAGAGGGCCGTAATCGCCGATTCCTTCATTACATCGCCGAGCTGGCCCGAAAGCGTGAGCTTGCCCCGCCCGCGGCTCAAGAGGCTCTCTACGAATAGAATATCGCCGCCCACGCTCGTCCAAGCCAGGCCCGTGACCACGCCGGCCGTGTCCGATTCCTGGTACAAGTCGCGGTCGAAGCGCGGC
>CALMOO010000439.1 GCA_937871705.1 uncultured Hymenobacter sp. | reverse complement strand
ATCCAGGACTTATTTAATGCGCAGGGTGCCTGCGAGCGCATTAAAAACACGCCTTTTCCACGCCAATACGCCTTTTTTAGCTACGTATTCGTGTGGCTGTTTGCGCTGGTTTTGCCGCTGGGCCTGGTCGAGGAGTTTGATAGCCGGGTGGCGCTGGGGCCCTACCACGTCTGGCTGATGGTGCCGTTTGCGGTGCTAGTGAGCTGGGTGTTCAACACGATTGAGGTGGTGGGCCACTACAGTGAAAACCCCTTCGACAACCAGGAAAACGACGTGCCAATTGCCACCATCTGCCGCAGCATCGAAATCGACCTGCGCCAGCTGCTCGGCGAAACCGAGCTGCCTACCCCCCTGCAACCCGTCAACGATGTGCTGTATTAGTGGGGAATGGAGTGAAGCTGTCCTTGCGATTGCTGCGCCGGCTCGCAAGGACAGCTTCACTCATTCACCAGTTCACCACCACCTACTTCCGTACCTTTGTGGCGTGGTTTTATGAAATTATATACTAGCTAGATGTATCGTTATCCCCGGCCGGTTTCGGCGTTTGGTCGCTTCGTGTTGTTGATGAGTGAGATGGTGGTGCGGCCCGAGCGGCCCGGTATTATCTGGAAGCGTACGCTGGAAGAGGCCGTGCTTATCGGCACCGACTCGGTGTTTATCGTGGGGCTGGTGTCGACCTTCATTGGCGCCGTAACGTGCATTCAGATTGCTTATAACCTCGTCAACCCAGTTATTCCGCAATCGATGGTGGGCTACATGGTGCGCGAGATGACCATTCTGGAGCTGGCGCCCACCATTATTTCGGTGGTGCTGGCCGGCAAGGTGGGCTCCTCGATAGCGGGCGTGCTGGGGACCATGCGCATCACTGACCAGATTTCGGCCCTCGATGCGATGGGCATCAACTCGGCTTCGTACCTGGTGCTGCCGCGCGTGCTGGCCGCCCTATTCGTGTTTCCGCTGCTCGTCATCCTGGCCATGAACCTGAGCATTTTGGGCGGCTACGTGGCTACGCAGGTGTCGGGCATCATGCCAGCCGCCGATTACATTGAGGGCATACGGTTTGATTTTAAGCCGTATACGGTGCTGTTTGCTCTCATTAAGTCGGTGGTGTTCGCGTTTTTAGTTACGGCCACCTCGGCCTACAAAGGCTACTCGGTGCGCGGCGGCGCCCTGGAAGTAGGCGCAGCCGGCACAGCCGCCGTCACCAACTCGATTATCGCTATTCTGCTCGCCGACTACGTACTGGCCGCCATACTGCTGTAGGGTGCGGGGCTTGCCTCCGCCCGTGGTTGAACGAGCCTGCAGCAAATCGTTCAACGGCGGGTGGGGGCAAGCCTCGCACCCTACGGTTAGGTTCGTAAGTTGCGTTACCAATGTTCCGCTTTTTGCCCCGCGTTTCTCGCCGCGACCTGTCGTACTTCTTTTTCAGCCAGCATTTCTCCGACGGAGTGCGCACTACGCTGGCCATTTTGCTGCCCGCGCTGGTAGGGGCGCAGTGGGGAGATTTTGCCACGGGCATTCTCATCTCGACCGGGGCCGTGTGCGTGAGCGTAGCCGACACGCCGGGCTCGGCCAAGCACAAGCGCAATGGCATGCTGGCAGCGCTAGGTATGGTGTTCGGGGTGGCCGTGCTCACAGGCCTGGTAGCGCCCTACCGCTGGCTGCTGGGCCTGGAGGTGGTAGGGCTGGCCTTTGCGCTCACGATGCTGCTAGTGTGGGGCGCCCGTGCGGGCTCGGTGGGCTCGGCTACGCTGCTGGGCATGGTGCTGCTGCTGGCGCATCCGCCCACGTTGGCTCAGGTGGTGCCCCACGCGTTGCTGCTGCTGCTGGGCGGCGCCTGGTACCTGGTGCTGGCGCTGCTGCAGCAGCAACTGCAGCCCTACCGCGCGGCACAGCAAACGCTGGGCGAGTGCCTGCACGCCATGGCGGGCTTTTTGCAGCTGAAATCAACTTTCTACCAGGAATCAACCGACCTGGCCGATGACTACCGCCGCCTGGTGGCCCAGCAAATACTGGTGAACGAAAAGCAGGAAGCCGTACGCGAAGTGCTCTTCCGCTCGCGCCAGCTCGTGAGCGAAAGCACGCCGGCCAGCCGCCGCCTCGTGCTCACCTTTGTGGAGGCCGTTGACCTTTACGAGCATATTACGGCTGGCTACTACGACTACGACGCGCTGCGCAAAGCCTTTGGCGCAAGCGGCTTGCTAGCCGAAATTGCGGCCCTCATCAGCCGCCTGGCCACCGACCTCGACTACCTGGGCAGCGCCATTCAGGCTAACCGTGCCTACGGCAGTCCGCCCCCCGACCGCACCCGGGAGTGGGACCGCCTGCAAGCTCGCATCGCGGCCCTACCCCCCCCCGATGCGGCCACGGGCACCAGCCCGCGCGTACTCTTGAAAATACTGGTCAACCTACGCGACCTTATCAGGCGCATCGGCAACCTGCGGCGCTACTTCGACGAAGGCCTGCTCGACGAGGCGCCGCCCGAAGCTAGCCGCGCTGCTACCCACGGCCAGTTCGTGGCGCCCCAGGAGCTGCACCTGCGCGCTTTCACCGAAAACCTGACGCTAGGCTCGGCCGTCTTTCGCCACGCCATGCGCATGGCCCTGGCCTGCCTCGTGGCGTTCGTGCTGGCCGAAAGTCTCTGGCACGGCCAGCACAACTACTGGGTGTTGACGACCGTGACCATCATGCTCAAGCCCGGCTTTAGCCTCACGCGCCAGCGCAACATCGAACGCATTATTGGCACGCTGGGGGGCGGGCTGCTGGGGGCGCTCGTGCTCAAGCTTGTGCATAGCGGCGACGCCCGGTTTACCTTTCTGGTGGTGTTTATGGTTATCGCCTACAGCTTTTTACGCACCAAATACTTGGTTACGGTGGTATTTCTTACTGCTTATCTGCTCATCATGTTCACCTTTTTAGGGGCGGGCTACCTGGGTATTATTGAGGAGCGCGTGACCGATACGCTGCTAGGCTGCGCCATTGCGCTCAGCGCCGGCTACCTGCTGTTTCCGAGCTGGGAGCGCGACCAACTCCGTGACTTGCTGGCCGCGACGCTGCGCGCTAACCTGGCATATCTGCGCCAACTCGCCGACCGCCTCATGGGCCGCGAGGTGCCGGCCACGGCCTACCGCCTGCGCCGCAAAGACGTGTACGTGGCTTCGGCCAACCTGGCGGCGGCCTTCCAACGCATGCTCTCGGAGCCCAAAAGCAAACAGCGCCACCCCACCGAAATCCATGAGTTTGTGGTGCTAAACCACATTTTGTCTTCCAATATCGCCGCCCTCACCACCACGCTGCAAGAAGCGGACACGGCTACGCTGCCTTCACCCGAAAGCCGTCGCGCGCTCACCAGCGCTCTGGCAGCGCTCACGCGCAGCCTCACCCGCCTGGCGCCCGAGGCGCTCAACCCGGAAACCGCTACCCAGGCCACCCTGCCCGAAGTGCGCTCCGAAATGCCCGCTACCCCCCCCGACCGGCCTCTGCTGGACCAGTTGGTTTTTCTGCAAAAGGTGAGCGCCGACCTGAGTAAGGTGACGGAGGTGCTGGCCGCTTAGCGCCAGCACGGCTGCCGAACGCTTTTCTTGGCCTACCCCCCTTGCAAGAAGAAGCAGGCAAGTAACCCAAGCTTAAGCGTTGCCGTAACAACCTGACTAGTAACACTGCTGTAACTTGTGGGTTCTGCTGGTGCTAGTGAGTTACTTGCGCTTCTCCGCTTCCCATTTTGACTAATCTGGTACTCCGCGACAGCGCCCGGCTGCGCTACTTCACGTTCTTTTACCTGTACGTGATGCAAGGCATTCCGGCGGGTTTTGGGCTCACGGCTGTGTACAACTATCTGATTGGGAGCGGCTTGTCGGCGCACGCAGTGGGTTCGTTTGCGGCCATTGTGGGCTTGCCCTGGACGTTCCAGTTCGTATGGGGGCCGCTCATCGACAAGTACCAGTACTCCATCATTGGCCATCGCAAGCAGTGGGTAGTGCTCACGCAGCTGGTGGCCGTGCTGGCGTCGCTTTCGCTGCTGCTGGTGCACAACCCGGTGGCGCAGCTCTCACTCATGGGCGGAGTGTTTTTTGTGCACAGCGTGTTCGCCTCCATCCAGGATGCCAGCGTCGATGCCATTGCCATTTCGGTGGTGCCGGTGGCCGAACGCGGGCGGGTGAATGCCTTTATGCGAGGCGGTATGCTGCTGGGGTGGGCAGTGGGCGGGGCAGCTTTGTCGTACATGCTGCACCACGGCGGCTTCACGCAGGCGGCGCTAGCGCAGTCGCTGGCCTTGCTGGCGTTTACGGGGCTTACCTTCTTCATCAAGCTGGAGCGCACCGACCGGCTGCTGCCGCGCCTGGGCCGAGCGCCTCGCCCCACGCAGGCACCGGGGCCGGCTGAGGCCGAGCCGGAGCTGGAAGAAAACCCACCGCTGAGC
>CALMOO010000438.1 GCA_937871705.1 uncultured Hymenobacter sp. | reverse complement strand
CACGGCGCGTTCCAGAATCACGTAGCTGGCGTAGTCCAGAAACCAGTTCTGGTACATGCCGCGCACCGTGGCCACGTCGTGAATCACCTCGCCGGGGGCAAATTTCGATTCCTCCTCATTTTCGGCGGGTGTGGTGCTGTCAGCAACTTCCGGCTGCTCCAGCGCGTCGTCGGCAGAAAGCGCGTCGGTTGCAGCTTCCCCGTCTAGGTCAAGCAGCGCATCATCTACAGCTGCCTCTTCCCCGTACGCCGCCGGGAGGGGGGTAGCACCCAAGTCAAAATCCAGCGAATCACCAGGCTGAAGGTAGTCGGGTTCAGAATTGTTAGGAGCAGGAGTATCGAAAAAGGCCACGAGGGAAAACGTAAAGGACGGCGAGTTTCCGTCAAAAGTACCGTAAAATTTGGGCGAAACGCCTCTTTTGCAAGGCGCAGCTTTGTCGGAAAGTTCCCAAAAATATTAGCCGACTACTAAATCATCGGCACTAATATAGCTGGCAAAAGTATACTACTAAACTACAAAGCTCCTACTGGTCACACGCACTATGTAGTGCGCCCACTGCTCAGGTTATAGCGTCTGGAGCCATCAAACTTGAAAGCTACTCGCAGCGAAGGCAGAGGCAGCACCACCGCGCACCACTTCAGTCATCGGAGCGGCCAAGCTCATCAGAGTTCGCTTGCACTACTTGATTAATAAACGCAAGATTATGCGCCAAGTAATAGCTTCAGCCTAGCTCCGCTGCATTATGGAAACTCGAGTAGCACTACTGCCTAGGACCTATTACAGCAATAATATAATTTTATTGATACACAAAAAAGTATAGCTTCAGTCCTATGTGAGCGACTTACGGCAGAAAGTACCATTAGCCTAAGCCTGTCTTGCAATGAGCAATCTCAAAGTCTAACGCCTAAAGCTGTGAATTGAGCGAGGAAATGACAGCTTCCACCTTGTTAGGTATACCTCTTTATCAGCAAACGCTTCGGGCAACACTTAACTTGCACCAGGAATCCTAAATGCTTTACTATTTGCACTATGCCAATCAATTACCGCTTCCAGTTTCGCTGGTGGCAGGCCGTTGCTGGAGTCTTACTAAGCCTGCTTATCTGGGCTAATTGGGATGCTCCTGAGATGCACCATTTTGTACGCCCCGCCGAAATGACGGTTTGGCAGCTAGCCCCACTTCATGACGCTGTTACTGCGCAAGCCCTCCAAACTCTATTGGCTGGTGAGCCAGGTGTATCGGCTTGTGCCGTGAGCACGCGAACAGGCTGCGTAGCGTTCGTTTATCATCCCGATGAGGTAACGCCACAGGCGCTCTACAACGCGGTAGGCCGCTACGGGGCCCAAGTAATGAATAATCCAGCAGCAATGCCTACCCCCCCTATCATCCGCCAATGCCCCGTGCCTACAGGCTACCTGCTGGCAATAGACCATATCCGATTTGCGCTCAACCTACGCCGCTTCTTTGTATCAGTTTAATTTGACTTTCAATAAGTTACCTTTCATAATTTTTAACCTCTTTTTCTGCTCTTATGCACAAACCTCCACTCTCTTTAACTGCTGCCGGCCTGCTAATGCTCTCCTTGCTTATAACTAGCTGTGGCTCGAAAGACCCCCAGCCCGATTCACTCTACGTGCGCATGGGCAGCAAAGTCGGTATTGAAAGTATAACTGACCAACTAGTAGCTAACGTGGGCGCCGAAACGGGGATGGCAAACTCGGTAATGCTGCGCTCACACAAACCGATGCTTGACGCGGTTAACGGTGTAAATGGCCAGCCTCCTACCGACCCTACTCGCTTAACCCGCCTGCGCAATAACGTAGTCGACCAGTTTACGAGCCTCACGGGTGGGCCGCTTCCTTACACCGGCAAGTCGATGCTAGCAGCGCACACCAATATGCAGGTAACCAACGCAGAGTATACTGCCTGGCGAGCGCTACTCGACCAGTCGTTAACCACAAATAAAATAGGCACCAAAGAAAAGGCAGAGTTTACAGCCTTGATTGATGCCATGAAGGCTGACGTAGTAAACCATTAGCCAGCAGCTTAGCAAGCAGAAAAACCCAGGGGGCCACTATGCAT
>CALMOO010000437.1 GCA_937871705.1 uncultured Hymenobacter sp. | reverse complement strand
CCCCGCCATCGCAGCCGCCTGCGAGAAGCTGCAAAGCCAGGTTACGTCGGGCACTTGCTCTATTGCGCAGCGAGCCGGCCTTGCCGCCTTGCAGGGGGGTAGGACCTCGGCCGACGAGATGGTGGCCGCCTACCACCGCCGCCGCGACTTGGTGCTGGAGTTAGCCAAGGACATTCCGGGCCTGAAAACGCCTACCCCCGACGGCGCCTTCTACGTTTTCCCCGACGTGTCGGCCTTCTTTGGGCGCACCGCGCCTGATGGTGCCGTTATCAATGATTCGTCAGACTTGGCGCTCTATCTGCTGCGCGACGCGCATGTGGCGGCCGTAAGCGGCGACTCGTTTGGCGCGCCCGACTGCATGCGGTTCAGCACGGCCGCGAGCGATGAGAAGCTGCGCGTGGCATTTGAGCGGATTAAGAACAGTTTGGCAGCCCTGAGCTAGCCTTTGGCACGCCGAATACGACAGCCCTACCCCCTGACCGCGCTATTGGCATTGCTAGCGTGGGCAGGGGGTAGGGCTGTCGTACCTTTGCGGGTACTTATGAATTTGTTATCCGCCGAGAATATCTCGAAGAATTACGCCGACCGCTGGCTGTTTAAGGACCTGAATTTTGGCTTGCAGCAGGGGCAGCGCATTGCCTTTGTGGGCATTAATGGCACTGGCAAAACGACCCTAATGCGGGTGCTGGCCGGCCTGGAGCCGCCCGATACCGGCCTGGTGACGCGCCGCCAGGGCATGCGCGTGACCTACCTGGGCCAGCAGCCTGTGTTTGATGAAAGTCTGACGGTAGAAGAAACCATCTTCGCCAGCCAGAATGACACGCTGCGCGCCGTGAAGGATTACGAGCACGTGGTGAACGACCCCAACCACGACCCTGACGACCTGCAGCGCGTGATGGAGCGCATGGACAACCTCAACGCTTGGGACTACGAATCGCAGGTGCAGCAGATTCTGGGGAAGCT
This sequence comes from uncultured Hymenobacter sp., assembly GCA_937871705.1. GTDB lineage: Bacteria > Bacteroidota > Bacteroidia > Cytophagales > Hymenobacteraceae > Hymenobacter. The sequence goes on along the minus strand of CALMOO010000437.1, from coordinate 1,699 downwards.
CGGCATCCTGGGTGAGCTGCTGACGCGCAACGTGAGCAAGCTGAGCGGCGGGCAGCGCAAGCGCGTGGCGCTGGCACGGGTGCTCATTGAGGAGCCCGACGTGCTGCTGCTTGACGAGCCAACCAACCACTTGGACTTGAGCACTATTGAGTGGCTGGAGAATCGGCTGAACTCGCCTAGCCTGACCCTGCTGATGGTGACCCACGACCGGTACTTTCTGGACAAAGTGGCCAACGAGATTGTGGAGCTCGACAAGGGCACCATGTACCGTTACCAGGGCAATTACTCGTATTTCGTGGAGAAGAAGGCTGACCGCGAGCTGCGCGAAGCCACCGAAGTGGAGAAGGCCCGCAACCTGTTTCGCAAGGAGCTAGAGTGGATGCGGCGCATGCCGCAGGCCCGCGGCACCAAGCAGAAGGCGCGCATCGACGCCTTCTACGTGACCAAGGAAAAGGCTAGCACCAACCTGAGCAAGCAGCAACTGGAGCTGAGCGTGAAAACCACCCGCCAGGGCGGGAAAATCATTGAGGCTGAGCACCTGAGCAAGCGCTTTGGCGACAAAGTGGTGCTGGATGACTTTAACTACGTATTCAAGAAAAAGGACCGCATTGGCCTCGTTGGGCCGAACGGCGCGGGCAAGTCGACCTTGCTCAATATGCTGACCGGCAAGCTTCAGCCCGATAGTGGCACCCTGGACGTGGGCCAGACTACCGTGTTTGGCTACTACACCCAGACCGAGCTGGAGTTTGACCCCACGCAGCGCGTGATTGACATTGTGAAGGAGGTAGCCGAAGTAGTGGAGCTGGCTAATGGCGACGTGCTGACGGCCAGCCAGTTCTTGACCTTGTTCTTGTTTCCGCCGGCCCAGCAGTACACGCTGGTAAGCAAGCTGAGCGGCGGCGAGAAGCGACGCCTGCAACTGCTGCGCGTGCTGGTGAAAAACCCCAACTTTCTCATTCTCGACGAGCCGACCAACGACCTGGATTTGAGCACGCTCAATATCCTGGAAGACTTTCTGCTGCACTTCTCGGGCTGCCTGCTCATCGTGAGCCACGACCGGTATTTCCTGGACAACTTGGCCGAACACCTCTTCGTGCTGGAGCCGGGCGGGGCGGTGCTCAACTTCCCCGGCAACTACACCGACTACCGCGACTACCTGGCCGAGCGCGAAACCGAAGCGGCCCTCGAAGCCGAGGAAAAAGCCGCTAAAGCGGCACGGGCCGCGGCCAAGGTTACGGCTGCCGCGCCGGCGCCTACCCCCCCTGCTCCCGCCCAACCAGCAAAGCGCCGGGCTTCCTTCGCCGAGAAGAAGGAATTTGAACAGCTCGAAAAAGACCTAGCCGCCCTAGAGAAAGAAAAGGAGCAGCTGGTTAGCAACCTCGCCACCGGCCAGGGCTCGCAGCAGGAGCTGCCCACCTGGGCGGCTCGCCTGCAAGCCATTGACAAGGAGTTAGATAAGAAAGGTGAGCGCTGGCTGGAGCTGAGCGATTTTATCTAGCAAAAGTGAATTTAGGATACAAAAAAGCCCATCCTGCTGAGCGCTTGCTTAGTAGGACGGGCTTTTCTGTGGCTTTTACCCTACGCTTTCCAAAGCTCGACTTCCTGCCCCTTGCTGGTGGTGAGCACGAAGCGGGCGGGATTGGGGCGCAGCACGAGCCGCACGCGGCCGGGGTATTTTTCGGAGTCTATCCACACGCCG
>CALMOO010000436.1 GCA_937871705.1 uncultured Hymenobacter sp. | reverse complement strand
ACCGTAGTAGCTGAACCGCTCCCACATTTCGGTGGCGAAAAGGAGATAAAGACCTTTGGGGTGGCTAGAAGAAGTTACCTCGACGTGTTGAGGCGGCTGCTCGTGCAGGTCGATGGGTGTTGGGTGCATGAAGTAAAAGAGGAGGTAGAAAGAAAAATTTGCATAATCGGCCTAAGACCGGATTGAGTAAAGCTAAGCAAAGTTTAGGGGATGGGCCAAATTCGAGCTTTTAGCCAACGCTACCCCCCCTGTTGGTAGCTCAACGAACAGGGCTCAGACGGGCGGCAATCTTCCACAAACGTTTGCGGTAGCAGCACGTACCTTTGTGCGCACATTCTTCCCCCTCTTTTCCCACCCAATAGTCTCTTTTTATGGTTGATACCACCCTTATCACCACTCGCCTTACACCCCTGGGTTTTGCGCAAGCGCCCGCGCTTACCCACCTCAACCTGACGCCCGCCGACCTAGTAGAGCATGCCCTGCGCCGAGGCGAAGGCACCCTCACCGACACGGGTGCGCTCATGGCTGATACTGGCCAGTTTACGGGCCGCTCGCCCAAAGACCGGTTTATTGTGAAGAACGAAAACACCGCCGGCAGCGTGTGGTGGGGTGACATCAACATTGCCTTTGACTCGGCAAAATTTGAGCAGCTACACCAGAAAATGGTCGCTTACCTGGCTGACAAGGAAATCTACGTGCGGGAGGCATACGCTGGCGCTAACCCAGACTATCAGCTAAAGCTGCGGGTAGTGAATGAGCTGGCTTGGCACAACTTGTTTTGCTACAACATGTTCCTGCGCCCTGAACCAGGTATGGACACCAGCTGGGCGCCTGACTTCAGCATCATTTGTGCGCCGAGCTTCGAGGCCGACCCCGCGGTGGATGGCACCCGGCAGAAGAACTTTGTCATCCTAGATTTCACGCGCAAGCTGCTTCTAATTGGGGGCACGAGCTATGCGGGCGAAATGAAAAAAGGCATCTTCGGCGTGCTCAATTACTTGCTGCCGCATGAGCGCCAAACCCTACCCATGCACTGCTCGGCCAACGTGGGCGCGGCCGGCGACACGGCTATATTCTTTGGCTTGTCGGGCACGGGCAAGACCACGCTTTCGGCCGACCCCAACCGCGGGCTCATAGGGGATGATGAGCGCGGCTGGACGCCCGACGCCGGCATTTTCAACTTTGAAGGCGGCTGCTACGCGAAAGCGATTGACTTATCGGCCGAGAAAGAACCGCAGATTTGGGATGCTATTCGCTTTGGGTCTATTGTGGAAAATACGCGCTTTGTGCCGGGCACCCACACCATAGATTACGCCAATAAGTCCATAACCGAGAATACGCGTACGGCCTACCCCCTCCACTACATTCCGAATGCCGTGGAGCCCTCCGTGGCGGCCGCGCCGCAGCATATTTTCTTTCTCACGGCCGATGCGTTTGGGGTCCTACCCCCCATCGGCCGGCTCAACAAGAGCTACGCTATGTACCACTTTATCTCGGGCTACACGGCCAAGGTGGCGGGCACAGAAATGGGCATTACGGAGCCACAAACCACGTTTTCAGCTTGCTTCGGAGCAGTTTTTCTACCCTTGCACCCAACCAGATACGCTGAAATGCTGGGGCAGAAGATGGATGAGCATCCCAACATCAACGTGTGGCTTGTTAATACCGGCTGGACTGGTGGCAGCTACGGCACCGGCCACCGCATAAAGCTGGCCCACACCCGCGCCATGATTACGGCCACCCTCAACGGCCTGCTCGAGGCGGTGCAGTTTCGCCCACATCCAGTTTTTGGGGTAGCGGTACCGGCCGCCGTGCCCGGCGTGCCCACCGAGCTGCTGGACCCGCGCCGCACGTGGACAAACCCAGCGGCCTACGACCGCGTAGCGGCCGAATTAGCTGGGAAGTTTGTTGATAATTTTAGAAAATATACTGATTTTGCTAGCGAAGAAATCATGGCCGGGGCGCCACAGGTGTAGACCGAAGCCGTAGTCAGCTAGCATTTTAATGCCCAACTAACAGCTCGTTTAGCGAGTTTGCTAAGCGGGTTTTTAGTTGGGCATTAAGCACTAGCTACTTGGTAGCAATAACGCGCAGGCCGAGCAGCCGGTAAGGGCTGCCTTTATGAAATACTGGCATCACCAAGTAGGTAGTAGCATTAGCGCGCAGGCTGGCGCGCGCCATCAAGCTGTCTTCGTGGTGGCCCAGCAGCAGCAGGTCGCGGACCTGCCGCGAGTGGGCATCGTAGTTGGCGATAACCAGCAGCCCACCCGTCTGAAAAGTGGCTATCGAATCGGGGGTGCCCAGTAATACGCCCGTGGCTTCGTAGCGCTGAATACCCGGTGGCAAGGGCCGCGGAGTGCCCAGTTGGCGGCGCAACCCATCAATGGTAACGCCCAGCAGCGCGGGCACATCGGTGGTGGGCGCTATGCTAGCGTGCCCCGCGCTGCTGCCGCTCATGTGCATGTGCGGAGGCTCGTGCGCGCCAGAGCAGCCAGCGAGTAGCGCGCCGGCCGCCACAGCACTCCACAGCTTAACCCAGCCGGGGCTGGCCCTACCCCCCTGGCTGGCGCTAGGGCTCATCGGTCGGGAGAAGCCGTTTTGAGGGGCTTGCCCGCCATTTCACTTAAGTAGTGCTGCACAACCAGCGTAATGGAAGCGTACGACTCTTGCAAGCGGGCCAGGGCATCCTGGGGCGACATCCAGCGCACTTCTTCGATGTATTCTTCGGTTTGGGGGCGCATCACGGAGTCGTCGAGGCACTGCATCACAAACCAGCTAGTTTTCTTGAGCATTTTATTGCCCTTGTAAGCGTATGAATGCCAGGTACTAGGCAGCTTTTCGCCTAGCTCTACCTTGATGTTGCACTCCTCTTCTACCTCGCGCATGGCGCCCATGGCCACATCCTCATCGCTTTTGAGCTTGCCTTTAGGCAAATCCCACTTGCCAAGGCGATAAATCATGAGCACCTGCCCGTCTTTCACAACCAGGCCACCGGCGGCTTTGGCAATTTTGAACTGGTCTTTGAGGTGCAGAATAAGTAGCTTCTTTTTGCGCACCAGCATGGTGAGCGAATTTAGCTTTTTCAGCTTTTTTACTTCCATCAGCCGCAGCAGTCGGTCGAGGAAAGCGGGCGTGGCGTCGCGCACTAGCACGTCGCCCACCAAGTCTTTACTCGTAAAAACATCCTCCGCCCCGAGCACGAGGTCGTATTTATGCTTATAAACCTTCTCGCTAAGCTTTTTAATGAGCAGCGGTATGTCGTTGATGAAAACGTTCATCGGAATAAAAATCGGAAATGAATAGCACGGAACCAGCCGCCGTGGCCCGCCGTAGCCTACCGCTTACGGCGGGCCGGGCTGCAAGATACACGCTGCTCGGTTTTTGGGCCAAACTCGGGCGGGCGGCTGCATATTTGTGCCTATATGACGCGCATCGGCTTGCTTTCTGATACTCACGGCTACTTCGACGAGCGCATAGCGCATTACCTGCAAGGGGCTGATGAAATATGGCACGCCGGCGACTTTGGCTCGGCCGAGGTGGTAACGGCGCTAACGGCGCTGGCGCCCGTTTTTCGGGGCGTGTATGGCAACATCGACGGGGCCGATGTTCGCCGTACGGAGCCGCTGGTGCAGGAGTTTGCGGTGGAAGGCTTGCGGGTGCTCATGACCCACATTGGCGGCTACCCGGGGCACTACGCGCCGGCCGCGCGGCCGCTACTAGCCCAGGCGCGGCCGGGGCTGTTCGTGACCGGGCACTCGCATATTTTGCGCGTCATGCCCGACCCGCGTCTGCGCTTGCTGCACCTCAACCCCGGCGCGGCTGGGCGCCACGGCTTTCATAAGGTGCGCACGCTGCTGCGCTTCGGCATCGAGCAGGGCAAGGTGGTTGACATGCAGGCCGTAGAGCTCGGGCCCCGCAGCGGAACCGGGCTTTAACCAAAAAAGCGGCCTACCGAGGGGGTAGGCCGCTTTTTTCCAACTTGAAGCCTTGCGGCTGCTTGCTGCTTAGAGGGCAATTTCGGGCTTGGGCTTGTCGCCTTCCTGGCCGTCTTCGTTTACTGGCTTGGTAACAGCCTCAGCGGCGTCGAAGCCTTCGTTGCCGGTTTGGTTAGCTTCGGTGGCCTGGTTTTCTTCGGGGCTCTTGGTTTCGAGCACGTGCTTGGCACCTTCTACTAGGTTGTGGGCGGCTTCCTGCACGGCGCCGAAAGCGCTGGTGTGCGTTACAGCATCGGCCGCGTTGCCAAGCGCTTCTTTGGCTTTCTCGACTACGTCGGCGTGCGTTACTGCATCAACCGCATGGCTAGCAGCATCTTTTACACGCTCAAACAGGCTGGTACCGGTGCTGGTTACGGCATCGGCCGCGCCGCTCACAGCTTCTTCAGCTTTGGTTACGGCCTCGGTGCTGGTGCTGACAACGGCGGCAGCAGCTTCTTTTACTTTACCGGTAGCGGCGGTAGCTACTTCTTCTACTTTATCGGCCGCGGTGGCGGCGACTTGCGTGGCTTTTTCGACCAGACCAGCGGCAGGAGCCGACTCGGTGAAGCGCGACTTCAGCTCGTCCAGGTCCACGTTTTTCAGCACGGGTGTACGCAGCAAGTTCTTGATTTTGCGCGTTTCATTGTTGGCACGGGCAATGTTTTTGCGGTGCTTGCGCTTCAGACGGGTAACGGACATGATTTCGGGGCAATTAGAGTTCTGGCAAATGAGGCGCAAAAATACTGCTTTACTTTTGAATTCCCAAACCCTATTTATCAGCTGGTAGCTGATGGCGGTTAGCGGTTAGCTTTTTTG
>CALMOO010000435.1 GCA_937871705.1 uncultured Hymenobacter sp. | reverse complement strand
AGGCGCAGGCGTGCAGCACAGCCAGCACCCCGAAAAGCGCAGCGCTCACGAAGCGCGGCCAGCGTGGTCGGGCTGGCAACAGGTCGGCGCGGGCGGGGCGTCCGTTGTGCGGGTGGTGGTCGAAGTCGTCGTAGTACATGAGGCACGTGACTGGGGGTAGAGGTGAAAAATGGGTAAAGGCGTGGCAAGGTTGGGGTGCCCAACAAAGCGTAAAATCCACAAAATCAAGGGGTGTTAAGTCGGCGGCATGTCGCCTAGATACTCACGCACAGCTCGCTCGCTTACGCGGTAGTTCTTCTTGCCAGCACAGGTGTAGCGCAGTTCCCCCGTGCGCAGCAGTTCGTAGGCCGTGCGCTCGCTGATGTCGAGGCGTCGGGGGAGTAGTCCCCCGTACGGGCGGCTAGCGTCAGCTTCGCCACTGAGCCGATACACCACAGAGAGGGCGGCCTGTTCAGCCTCGGCGGCCAAGCGGTCGCGCTGCTGGGCTTCTAGCAGGCGCACGGTGGTAGCCGCATCCTCAATTTCCAGCAAGCCGTTGGCCATGGTAAAACGCAGGAAGGGCACAGCAGCATCGGCCACCGAAGCGGCGGGTGTAGCAGGGGCTACTCGGCGTCGGGTGGTGGGGAGTGCCATCGGACTAAGCGGCTTGGGCTATTGGGGTAAGCCTAGCCAGTTGCTGGGCAGCAGCCAATGCGCCCGAGGCTTCAGCCACCTTCAAAGCTTCCCGCACGGCGGGGTGGCCGGGGTTGCCTCGGCGGATGGCGGCGGCAGTGGCCGCATGAGATAAACCCAGCCGTATTGAAATATTCCCTATATCCCCCCTTGCCAGGAGGCTGGTTAGTGTCTTTTTGGGTTCCATTGTACTACATTTGTTGTTAATTAATCCTTATACAACAAAGATAGCCCCTATAGTTACAATTTTAGCAGAAGTAGGGTGTAATGTTTAAACAATAGTTGCTAATAAAAAATGGAAGACACTGTTAACCAGAGAATAAACCTCTTAATTGACCACTTTAACCAAGGCAACAAAAGGACCTTTGCACTAGCTCTTGGCGTGTCACCTCAAGGGATTTATAACCTTTTGGTAAGCAGACCTTCAAGCAAACCTTCCTTTGAGTTGATGGCGGGTATTATTAAGAAGTTTCCTGAAGTAAATGCTGAGTGGCTGCTAACTGGCTATGGCCCGATGCTAAAGCGTTCAGAATTAGTCCCAGTAAGCCAACCCGCCGCCGAAGCTCCCCCGCTTAAAACAGAAGCTGCACTTCCTGAGTCCTTACAACAGACAGAGGTGGGAGTACTTCGGGCGCAGATAGAGCACTTACAGGCGCAGGTAGCCTTCCTAATGAATCAGATGGCAAAGCTGGGCAAGTAGCCTATTTCCATGGAACTCATCTTCCGCCAGCGCTTGGACCGTCCCGACAAGCAGGGCCGGGCCGCCATTTTCGGAGACCTGCACTGGGCCGGCGGTCACCGCTGGAAGATGCCCACGGGTGTCAAGGTGCTCCCTGCTCAGTGGCAGCCTACCAAGACCAAGCGCATACATACTAGCGCGCCCGACGCCAACGCCCTGAACCTACGCCTCGGGCGGCTGCTCACGGCCGTGCAAGGCGTTTTCCTGACAGCCGAAGCCGACCGCCGACCCGAGGCCAGCGTAACCGTGGAAGAACTACAGCTAGCACTCGTCGAGGCAGGAGCGGGTAGCCGGCGGGCCATTGCTACGCCTCCGCCACCAGTGGACCCCAACGCGCCGTTGCCGGGCACCGCCAACTGGCAAGAACTGAATGAGCGTTGGCAGCGCGAAAACGCGGGTAGGGTGTCGGATACTGTGCTCACTGGTTTCCGGCAGGTCTTGAGCCACCTCGAAGCCTTTGACCCAACGCTGCGCATAGGCGCCTTGACGCGCGAACGGCTGACGCAGTATACCAATCGACTTTACGAGCAGGGCTATAAAGACGGCACGCTCGAGCGCCACTACTGGTTTTTGCGTGAATGCTTCCTGCTTACCGGTCGGCCGGCGCCTAAGTGGCTGGTACTGCTAAACGTGCGCTACAGCAAGGCCGTGAGCTTGCAGCGCGCCGAGGTGCTCCAGTTGGCCACCGCACCGTTACCGCCACACCTGGACCGTCAGCGCAACGTATTCCTGCTTCAGACACCGCTGCTGCTACGTGACTCGGATATGCGCGCCCTCAAGCCCCACCACGCCCAGTTGCGCGAGCTACCAGGCTACGGCCTGACGCTCTGCATCGAGCTCTATCAGCAGAAAACCGGGGAGCCAGTACTGATACCGTTGCCGCCACTGGCTGCCGCCATCTGGCAGCACTACGAGGGTAAGCTACCAGTCTTCTC
>CALMOO010000434.1 GCA_937871705.1 uncultured Hymenobacter sp. | reverse complement strand
CCGTTAGCTCGTGGTGCTCGCCCAGGTTGCCATACGTCATCAATGAAGACAATAGCACGGCTAATGGCAGCGAAATAGGCACAATGAGCACGCTGAAATAAAACAGCAGCTTTAGCAGCACCGCCGTCCCTAAGTCTTTGCCCACAATATCATCGAGGTATTTAAGCAGTGTATGGGTAAGCAGAATAAATTCTACTACCGCGAAGGTGAGTAGAAATGGCCCAGCAAATGCCTTTAAAATAAGCTTATCCAGTTTCTTAAGCATGGGTGCAATGGCAGCAATAATTTCACTTATGGCTGATAACGCTGATAGCAAATGGTTAGTGCGGCTGTATAAGCCGGCCGTACAATTTCCCTACCCCCCTACCTGCTCGCGTAGCCTGCCAACTAAGCCGTCCCAAAGCTCCAATTGCTCTTGCTCATTCGAGTGGTCTGAGTAATCGGTCACGCGCAAAAAAACCTCGTCGGTAATCTTCGAAAACTCCAGGCTAAAATCCAGGTAGTTTGCATCCGGTAACGGGCGCTTTTGCTCATCTAGAAACACGTAGCGGATAGAGCGGCCGGGACGTTGCATAGCAACCTCTGCATAATGATTTTGCTTGTCCCACACCATGTTGAACCGGTGGTCGGGGTCGAGCCTAACATCGTCGCAAAACCATTGGGACAGCCCAGATGCCGATGCTAAGTAGGGAAAGAGCAGTTTGGGCGAAGCATTTATGGAGTATTCCATCTCAAAGCGACGCTTGGAGTGGGTAGTGGGCACGTGCATAAGCAGAGAAGGTGGAAGAGCCCGAGCTAGCCGCTGGCAAAAAGTGGCTCTGCGAGCAAGGAAAGAACTTTTTTGCGGCGGGATTTGCAATAAGGCTATTTTTTGCTACCTTTGCACTCCCAAACCGACCTGGCGGGGTAGCTCAGTTGGTTAGAGCACAGGATTCATAACCCTGAGGTCACGAGTTCAACTCTCGTCCCCGCTACTTTTTGAAACCGCAACGGCTAGCTGTTGCGGTTTTTCTATTTTATAGCTTTCGAGCATTGAATCCAACTGGGCTTAAACCAAAAAGCGCTTGCCTCCTAACTAGGGGCAAGCGCTTTTCAGAGTCAGTCGATTGGTGGGAACTGATAAAGTATCCCACCTACATTACTTCACTTTCTCAACGATGCCTGCGAAAGCGGCTGGATGGTTCAAAGCCAAATCGGCGAGTACTTTACGGTTGAGGTCAATACCAGCTTTTTTGAGGCCGCCCATTAGCTGCGAATACGAAAGGCCATGCTCGCGTGCCCCAGCGTTGATGCGCTGTATCCAGAGAGCCCGGAACTCGCGCTTTTTTACCTTGCGGTCGCGGTAGGCATAGAGCAAGCCCTTTTCTACGGCGTTTTTGGCAACGGTCCAAACATTTTTGCGCCGGCCATAGTAGCCCTTGGCAAGGCGCATTACTTTCTTACGACGGTGGCGCGAGGCCACATGGTTTACACTTCTTGGCATAACCTGCTTGTTTTTGGCAGCCGGCGCTCAGCATCTGCTGAAGCTTGAGCCGGAAGCCTGGTGATTGTTTAGATGTTCAGCATTTGATTCACCCGGTTCATATCGGCCGAGCTAACAAGGCCAGAATGGGTGAGTGCACGCTTGCGCTTGGTGCTCTTCTTGGTGAGGATGTGCGACTTGAAGGCGTGCTTGCGCTTCACTTTGCCAGTGCCAGTCAGCTTGAAACGCTTCTTGGCACCTGACTTGGTTTTTACTTTGGGCATGGGTTGTGGTTGATTATTGATTGTTTGGTACTGACGCCGAACGAATAACGCATTCGGCAGCGGCAGCCATCAACAACCGGGGTTAAGCTATTCGGTAGCGGCCGAAGCCTCTTCTTTCTCTTTGGGCGCCTTGTTTTCTTTTGGAGCTTTATCCTTTTCGGCGGCCGGGGCTGGCTTAGGCGCAGGCTTAGCTACTACTGCCGCCTTCGGGGCCAAGTAGAGGAACATGCGCTTGCCTTCCAACTTGGGCAACTGCTCTACTTTGGCTAGGTCTTCGAGAGCTTGAGCAAACTTGAGCAAAAGAATCTCACCGCGCTCTTTGAAGACAATGCTACGACCTACAAAATGCACGTAGCTCTTAATCTTGGCGCCTTCACGCAGGAATTCTTTAGCGTGCTTTACCTTGAATTCAAAGTCGTGGTCGTCGGTGTTAGGACCGAAACGAATTTCTTTAATAACGACTTTGGTTTGCTTGGCCTTTAGCTCGCGGGTTTTCTTCTTCTGCTCGTACTTAAATTTCGAGTAGTCGATGACGCGGCATACGGGCGGCGTAGCGGTAGGAGAAATCTCCACCAAGTCCAGGTTTTGGTCCTGGGCCATTTTACGAGCTTGGTCTACGGGGTAGATACCTTGCTCGATGTTATCGCCGACGAGACGAACCTCGCGGGCGGTAATTTTCTGATTGATTTTGAACGGCTCTTCCACCTGCTGGCGGGGCACGTACCGACGATTTGGGGTAGCTATGGCGAAAGTCCTCCTGCTAAAAGTGGCCGGATATGAGTCTGTTAGGCTGAAAGCTGCGGTTTTAACCTGGCATTCAGGGGGCAAATATCGGGTATTTTATTGGGAAATCAAAATCATAAGCTGTAAAAGCCTAATTACAGCCAGCTTAACAAACGAGAACGATGCCTCACTGTGATAGTCAGCAAAGCATCGTTCGTTCTTGAGTCGCTTGCCTAGAAGCTCCTACCCCATCGCTTCGGCTACTTGGCTTTGCACGCTCCTAATGAAGTCCTCAATCGGCATTGAGCCAATATCGCCTTCGCCGTGGCGGCGCACGCTCACGATGTTGTCTTGGGCTTCTTTTTCGCCTACTACCAGCAGGTAGGGCGTTTTGGCCATTTCCGCATCGCGAATTTTGCGACCGATACGTTCGTCGCGGGCGTCTACGGTACCGCGCAAATCGGCGGCTTCGAGGCGAGCCTTTACTTCGTAAGCATAATCGGCAAACTTGTCGGAGATGGGCAGCACCGTGAATTGCTCGGGCGAGAGCCAGAGCGGGAAGTTGCCACCGCAATGCTCAATTAGCACGGCCACAAAACGTTCGAGCGAGCCAAATGGCGCGCGATGAATCATGACGGGGCGCTGCTTGGTATTATCCGACGCAACGTATTCTAAATCAAAACGTTCTGGTAGGTTATAATCGACCTGAATGGTGCCGAGCTGCCACTTGCGGCCCAAGGCGTCACGCACCATAAAATCAAGCTTAGGGCCATAAAAAGCCGCTTCGCCTAGTTCCGTGGTGGTGTTGAGTCCTTTCTCAGCGGCGGCTTCCTGAATGGCTGCTTCGGCGCGGGCCCAGTTCTCATCCGAGCCAATGTATTTGGTTTTATTTTCGGGGTCGCGAAGGGAAATCTGAGCGGTGAAGTCAGGAAAGTCCAGCGCTTTCAGCACGTAGAGCACGATATCAATCACCTTCGTAAACTCCTCCTTCACCTGGTCGGGACGGCAGAAAATGTGCGCATCGTCCTGGGTAAAGCCCCGCACCCGCGTGAGGCCGTGCAGTTCGCCCGACTGCTCGTAGCGATACACGGTGCCAAACTCGGCCAGGCGCACTGGCAAGTCGCGGTAGGAGCGCGGCTTGGTGCGGTAGATTTCGCAGTGATGCGGGCAGTTCATGGGCTTGAGGAAAAACTCCTCGCCGGGGTTGGGCGTCTTGATGGGCTGAAACGAATCGGCACCGTACTTTTCGTAGTGGCCGCTGGTTACGTACAGCTCCTTTGCCCCAATGTGCGGCGTCACAACCGGTTGGTAACCAGCCTTTACCTGGGCCTTGCGCAGAAACTGCTCTAAGCGCTCGCGCAGGACAGTGCCTTTGGGTAACCAGAGGGGTAGGCCCGCGCCGACCTTCTCCGAAAAGGCAAAAAGCTCCAGCTCTTTGCCCAGCTTGCGGTGGTCGCGGCGCTTGGCTTCTTCGAGGCGCTCGAGGTATTCGGTCAGCTCTTTGGCTTTGGGGAAAGTAATGCCGTAGAGGCGGGTGAGCTGCTTATTTTTCTCGTCACCGCGCCAGTAGGCGCCGGCCACGTTCATGAGCTTAGCCGCCTTGATGGTGCTAGTATCGGGGATGTGTGGCCCGCGGCAAAGGTCGGTGAAATTGCCTTGCGTGTAGAAGGTGATTTGACCGTCTTCGAGGCCATCAATCAACTCTAGCTTGTAGGGGTCCTGCTTTTCGGTGAAGTAGGCAATGGCTTCGGCCTTAGGCACTTCGCGGCGCAGGTACTGGCTTTTGTTTTTGGCCAACTCCAGCATTTTCTTCTCGATAGCCGGGAAGTCGTCGGAGCTGATGCTGCGGCCTTCGCCCAAGTCAACGTCGTAGTAGAAGCCGTTTTCGACCGCGGGACCGATAGCCAGCTTCACGCCGGGGTAGAGCGCTTCGAGTGCTTCGGCCATGAGG
>CALMOO010000433.1 GCA_937871705.1 uncultured Hymenobacter sp. | reverse complement strand
ACCTAACGGATGAAGCGCAAATCCAAGCCTTTTTTGCCCAGCGCGGGACCTTCGACCACCTAGTATTTACGGCTGGTGATGCGCTGCACCTGCACGCGCTCGCGACCACGGAACTCGCTACAGCGCGTCAAGCCTTCGAACTGCGTTATTTCGGGGCGTTAGCTGCCCTAAAATATGCTCTCCCCTACCTGCGGCTGAACGGCTCGATTATCCTCACCTCAGTTATTGCGGCCGAGCGGCCCGTGCGCGACTGGGCGGTAGGCGCCAGTATTTGCGGTGCGATGGAGTCCCTGACGCGGGCCTTGGCCGTAGAACTGGCCTCGGTGCGGGTAAATGCCGTATCGCCGGGCTTAGTAAAAACGGAGCTTTGGGCAGATAACCCCCACCGGGACGCGCTGTACGCTAGCCTGGAACAGCAGTTATTGGTTGGCCACACGGCCGAGGCCGCGGAGGTAGCCCAGTCCTACCTCTACCTGCTGCGCCAAACGTACACGACCGGGCAAATCTGCGTGGTAGATGGGGGCTATGTGCTAACCTAAAGCAGCGAGCAGGCGGCGGTGATAGTTGATTTGCCCCAAGTAGTACGCCAGGTGTACTGTCAGCTTTCCTTTCAAAAGGGCAATTATAAGCTGGATATTAACAGTTTAAATAAAATTCAACGCGGTACAGTGGCTATCACAGAGCCCTGAAGTTTACTTAAAAATAAGTCACTCTCTCAGTAAGAACATGAAAAAGCAGTCTTGAATTGGCTCGGTTTTATGGAGCTAAGCTACTAGGAGCTAAAAATTGCTGCTGACCCAGTGTAGTCCTGCCAAATACGGTGGGATTACGCTAGGTCAGCAGCAATTCTATTAGCTCCAACAGGCTACGACGTAAGTAGTAACCTCAGCGGGACCTTCGGTTTCGCGCTCGCGCGCAGTAATTTTAGATGGCCGAGGTGCCGCCGTCGACTGCCAACTCCACTCCGTTCACGTAAGTTGAGTCGTCGGAAGCCAGGAAGAGTGCAACCGTCGCAATCTCATCCGGGCGGCCCATCTTGCCCCGCGGAATCAAGGCTTCGAATTGCGCCTTCGTCGCCGCGTCGAACATCTGCTCCTGAATCGGGGTAGCGATTTGTCCCGGGCTCAGCACGTTTACCCGAATCTGCCGGTCCTTCAGCTCGTTGAGCCAGGTGCGGGCGAAGGAGCGCAGCGCCGCCTTACTCGCCGAATATACGCTGTAATCCGGCCAGCCCTTAACCGAAGCAATCGAGCCGGTCATAATAATCGAACCGCCATCGTTGAAGAGCGGCAATGCTTTCTGCACCGTGAATAGGGTGCCCCGCGTGTTCAGACCGAAGAGCGTATCAAAGTCCTTTTCGGTAATCTGACCGAGCTTACGGGCTTCCCCGCCAGCGCCGGCGCTGGCGAACAGCACGTCGAGGCTACCCTTTTCCCGCTTAACCGTCTCGTAGAGACGGTCCAAATCGTCCAGGTTGGCCGCATCGCCCTGCACGCCGGTTACGTTGCGGCCAATGGCCCGCACGGCGTCATCTAGTTTCGCCTGGTCGCGGCCCGTGATGAAGACATAGGCGCCTTCTTCCACAAATAATTTAGCTCTGGCCAAGGCCAGGCCCGACGTGCCGCCGGTGATGACGGCCACTTTTCCGGTGAGCTTTCCCATGTTATGGAGTTGATTGGGTGAGTTAAGTGGAGTAGTTGTTTCTTTCTGGATGAATGGCGTGTGCGCCGGTGAAATCTTTGGTTCAGTCTAATGAGCCGCCAACCTGCCAGGATAGGAGGTTACAGTGGGCGGCATTGCTAGCCCAGCAAGTAGCTCTTACATCCAATAAGGTGGCGCCCTACGACTAGGTAGAAGGCTTTTTAGTATCCTTATAATTGGATAGGTAGGCAATGGCGAATTCTTGAGCAAACTCAGCCAGCTTCACGGTTCCCAGCGTAGGCTTGGCTTGCTGAAAATTGGTTAGTGCGGTGCCATCGTGCATCGTGGCCTGCATGTCCACCAAGTTTTGTGCAAGCGTAGCCAGCAAACCAGCCTTTTGGTACTCGGCCAGCATCTGCTCCTCGGAGATAACCATCCATTGGAGCGCTGACTTACCGATGGCGGTGCCCATAATGCGGGCTGCTGCGTTACAGGTCATCTCCTCGCTGCCTACGTAGCGAATCTGGCTGGGAGTTGAGGCTACTAGTTCCTCGGCGGCTGCGGCCGCAATATCCTTGAGCGATACAAAGACGACTCGGTCTTCGCCACCATACATGGCCGTAGGTTGACCGGTCTGCCTGATAGCGTCTAACGACAGGTAGAAGTTGCTGTAGAAATAAGCTGGGCGTAGGAACATGACGGCGACATCCGTTAGCTGCGCAAATACATCCTCCACACTCGCCGACGGCACTAAATCGGCGGCCCAGCCACTGAGTACCACCACCCGTTTGATGCCCGTTTGCTGAACGGCGCGCACGTAGTTCGTGGCAATCTTGTGCAGATGGCTCTTTGGTCAAGTGCCATAAAGCTGAAGGGAATCATCGCGTAGAGGGCATCTGCCCCCACGAACGTATGCTGTACGAAGTCCCATCGGTTAAGGACCCAATTGC
>CALMOO010000432.1 GCA_937871705.1 uncultured Hymenobacter sp. | reverse complement strand
GGTAGCTCCACAGCCGTTAGCTGGCGCCCGGTCCCGAGGGCTTTTCCATCAACTTCAACGGTGTAAGCCAAGCCTGTAATAGCAGTGGGCGTCGAACCGGGGTTGTACGCATTGAGCTGCACCCGCATGCGCAAAGGCAGCGTTTTGTTCACGTAGCCCGCGATAAGCTGGTTACGCCGAGGCAAATTTACATCGGAAGGCTCGCAGAGTGGCAGCACATCTAAGCCACCAAGCCAAGCCTCATCGACCAGCCGCAGCCGAAATTCGGGCTCCTGCCTGGCCGTGGCCTTGCCGCCGGTGCTGTGCAGCGTGCTGCAGCCAGCGGCTAGCAGTGCCAAGGCAGGCAGCAAGCGAGTAAAGCAAGGCAAAAACCGGATAACGCTATTCATAGTGAGGCACGCCGAAATAGATTGCGCAGCGCAAAGCCTATGCAAACTACAAAGCGGCCGAGCTCGCTTTCGGCCGGTTTAGCCAAACCGTTGGCCAAGCCCGCTGAACAGCATTTCTGCTCAGCTTAAAAAAGAAGGCCCTACCCCCCTCTTACCGCCGGGCAGCAGGCTTAGCAGCCATCACCAACTCCGAAGTCATGGTGCTGGACCGGCTTAGGCGGCCCCTGGGTGAGCGCAGCATCGGCCGCACCCGCAGCGCCACGCGCTGGCGGCGCACATCGCCAAAGCCCAAGGCAAAGTTGCGCAGCGCCGGCAGGGCATCGTTGCCTAAGTACTTATAGGTATTGTATTCAAACGTGAGCGGCACATGCACCGAGTCGCCGGCCGGCAGTTCCAGCGCCGTTACCAGGCGGCCGGCTCCTAAGGGGCGGCCATCGATGAGCACCGTATAATCGAGGCCAGTGACGGCAATAGGTTCGAGGCCCGGGTTGTAGGCATTGAGCTGCACCCGCATGCGCAGCGGCAGCTGCTTATTGACATACCCCGCAATCAGCTGATTGCGCTTGGGCAGGTCTAGGTCGGCGGGCTCGCGCAGGGGCAGCACATTCAAGCCATTGAGGGTGGCTTCTTCTACTGCTCGCACCTGAAATATTGGCTCGTGGCCAGGGCTGTTTTCCTGGCGGGTTTCACGTAGGGTACAGCTCGTTATCAGGGCAAATGAAAGCACCAGCAAAACGGATAAACTGGCAAAGCGGGCACGTATTAGTTGGAAATTCATCAGACACATTTACATAGCTACCGGCTTGCCTGGCTGGCAAATCAACAAAAAGCCCATTCTACCAGTGCGGCATCTCGCAGGGGCAGAGTATAACCAGCTAGGCAAAACAGCTGGCGAGCTCGAACGCGCTACCTACGCATAAATCGTACCGTTTGGGTTGTCAGTAAACCTAGAAAACTGCTACTAACTCTTTCTTAAAGACATAATCAACGCTGATATCTTAATAATTTAAGGTTTTTCGAATTAGTTAATGATTTTGCTTTTGGCAAGAATAATTCTAATGCGCTGCTTATCCTGCTGCAAAAGAATCGGAGCCCTACCCCCCTCTAAACACAAGAAGGCCGGAAGCTCTCGCCTCCGGCCTTCTTGTGGGCTGTTGCCAACTGCTCCCTAGCTCAGTATACTACCTGCTTGGGCGGCGCTGGCTGGCAGCTTACTTGCCATCTACTTCTTCGTAATCTACATCCGTTACGTGGTCGCCAGCGGGCTGGCCTTGGCCATTCTGACCATCGGCACCGGGGAAGCCCTGGCCGCCGGGCTGGCCGCCCTGGGCGCCAGCAGCAGCGTACATCTCTTGCGAAGCTGCTTCCCACGCCTTGTTCAGCGCAGCCACGCCCGCGTCGATGCGGCCGAGGTCTTTGCTTTCGTGGGCGGTTTTGAGGTCAGCAAGGGCGCCTTCTACTGCGGTGCGGTTGCCGCCGCTCAGCTTGTCGCCAAACTCCTTCAACTGCTTCTCCGTCTGGAAGATGAGCGAGTCAGCGTCGTTCACTTTCTTGATGCGCTCGGCTTCAGCCTTATCGGCTTCGGCGTTAGCGGTAGCTTCCTGGCGCATGCGCTCGATGTCCTGCTCCGAGAGGCCACTGCTGGCTTCGATGCGGATTTTCTGCTCTTTGCCAGTGCCTTTGTCTTTGGCCGTTACGTTTAGAATACCGTTGGCATCGATGTCGAACGTTACCTCAATTTGCGGTACGCCGCGGGGCGCGGGCGGAATGCTGTCGAGGTGAAACTTGCCAATAGTGCGGTTTTGCGAAGCCAGCGGGCGCTCGCCTTGCAGCACGTGGATTTCAACCGAAGGCTGCGAGTCCGAAGCCGTCGAGAAAGTTTCCGATTTCTTGGTCGGAATAGTCGTGTTAGACTCGATGAGCTTGGTCATCACGCCGCCCATCGTTTCGATGCCCAGCGACAGCGGGGTTACGTCGAGTAGCAGCACGTCTTTTACCTCGCCGGTGAGCACACCGCCCTGGATGGCAGCGCCGATGGCCACCACTTCGTCGGGGTTCACACCTTTCGAAGGCTTCTTGCCGAAGAACTTCTCAACTTCTTCCTGAATGCGCGGGATACGGGTCGAGCCACCTACCAGGATAACCTCGTCAACTTGCGAAGCCGACAGGCCAGCATCTTGCAGCGCTTTTTTGCAAGGCTCCATCGAGCGGCGCACGAGGTCATCGCTCAGCTGCTCAAACTTAGCCCGGCTCAGCTTCACTACCAAGTGCTTGGGGCCCGAAGCCGTAGCCGTGATGTAGGGCAGGTTGATTTCGGTTTCGTTCGAGCTGGAAAGCTCAATCTTAGCCTTTTCAGCAGCTTCCTTGAGGCGCTGCAGAGCCAGCGGGTCTTTGCGAAGGTCAAGGCCTTCGTTGTCGCTGGCAAACTGGTCGGCCAAGAAGTTAATGATAACCTGGTCGAAGTCGTCGCCGCCAAGGTGCGTGTCACCGTTGGTGGCAATGACCTCGAATATGCCGTCGTGCAGCTTC
>CALMOO010000431.1:2222-4389 GCA_937871705.1 uncultured Hymenobacter sp. | reverse complement strand
GCTGATAAGTTTTTTGCGACAGTGCAAACTGGCGCTCCACGGCGGCGCGCACCGCGCCTTCCAGCGTATGGTCGTCGAGCGCATCCTGGTACGCCTTCAGCGCCCATTCCTCGCCGAAGATATTAGAGCCCAGAATGGTTTTTTCGTCGCGCCCCGTTACGGCCGCTTTGGCATCCATAAAGGCGCGATAGAGCTTGCCTTTGAGCGTGGTACTGGTTTCGCGCTCGCCGCCTTCGCGGCTGAGGTGGGTGTTCAGGTCGGTGGCAAATTGCTGGCTTTGACTCACCAGCTGCTTGTAGTAGCCGCGCAGCTGGGCGTCGTGGCTTTCGGCCACGGCCCGCTCATAGCCCTCGATGCGGTCATTCACGAAGTACAGCAGCTCGTCGAGGGTGGTAGCCTGCTCGCTGACCTTGCGGCCTTTTTTGCGGGTAGCTAAGTAGCCCACGCCCAAGGCCAGCACCGTGCCGCCCACTATTTTCTGGGTGGTGCTGAGCTTGTTGAAGCTCGTAGAAGTCTGGCTGCCAATATTCTTCAAAGAAGCGGGTACCTGGCCGAGCATTTCACCCACGCTGCCTCGGCTCAGCCACTGCTGTGCCTGGCTGAGCAAGCCGCTAGCTTGCGTAGCAGCCTCCGGTGCGGGTTCAGCATCAGTTTCGGCGGCGGCTGAGGAGAGTGATAGCTCGTCTTGCGCTGGCAAAGAATCTTGAACGGCCGGCACGTTGGCTGCGGAAGCGGATTTTGGTTTTTTCATTGGAATGGAAAATAAAAGAGCGAGAACAGTAATGGCGAGTACTTACGGCGAGTACGGCTATTGTGTTAAGTAGCGCTTACTTAAGCGAGGCCCCGAAGCTCGTGCGATGCAGCCTGCCCCACCATCTTGGATGCCGCTCTGGGTAAGTAGTTATCGCGGGGGCGGATTGGTAAATCAGTAGTTTTCGCCGCAACGACCGGGCCTTGGGCCGCCGTATGCCATAAGCTGCCCAGGCGCCAGTAGTTGCTGGCGCACGCGGGCGGCCTCTTTGCGCGGCACTGCTGGCCTATGGCTCTTTCGACTCTTTTCTTCGTCGTATTCTTTGGGCTGTATGGCCTCGTTTTGTTGTTGGTGCTACGGCCCCGGCCCGCGCTGCCGGCCCTTACGCACTACCCCAAGGCCAGCATCTTGATTGCGGCGCGCAACGAGGAAGCCACCATCGAGCGCTGCCTGCGCGCCCTGACGCAGCTCAACTACCCGGCCGGGCAGCTCGAAATTCTTATTGGCGACGATGCCTCAACTGATGATACGCGTGGGGTAGTAGCTCGCTTTATTGCCGACAAGCCGCAGTTTCGGCTGCTACCCATTCGGCACCGACTGGGCACGGCCCGCGGCAAAAGCAACGTGCTGGCCCATTTGTGCCGTGCCGCCACCACCGATTATTTCCTTATCACGGACGCCGACATGGCCCTGGCGCCCGACTGGGTACAGACGATGCTGGCCGCTGCGCCGGCCGGCGTGGGCGTCGTGACGGGCATCACCACGGCGGACGGCAACTTGTTTGGGCGCTTTCAGGGGCTCGACTGGCTGTTTGGCCTCAACCTCATTCGCCTGCTCACCGATGCCGGGCTGCCCGTAACGGCCGTCGGCAACAACATGCTTGTGACGCGAGCGGCCTATGAGTCTATTGGGGGCTACGAAGCGCTGGCGTTCAGCATCACGGAGGACGTGCAGCTGTTTACCCAAATAGTGGCCCAGGGCTGGAAATACCGTAACTTGATTGACCCGCGCACGCTGGGCGTATCGGTGGCGCAACCCACGGTGCACCACCTGCTGCGCCAGCGCAAGCGCTGGATGAAGGGCGCCGGGCGCCTGCCCTGGCAGCTCGGGCTGCTGTTTAGCTCCTACGGGATTTTTTATACCGTGCTGGGTTGGCCAGACTTGTTTTCGCAAAGCACGGTTTGGACGTTGTACGGCGTCAAAATGGTGTTGCAGACCCTGTTCCTGGTTATTACCCTGCGGCAGGCCGGGCACCGCGAACGGCTCTGGGTGCTAGTGCTCTACGAAGGCTACCTGGTAGCCATGTCGCTGGCGGTGCTGGCGTACACGGTTTGGCCCAGCCAAATTCAGTGGAAAGAGCGCCGCTACCGCTGGGCCGAGGGGTAGGGTTGGCTACCCTAGCGGGCAGCTGCTAAA
>CALMOO010000431.1:0-2212 GCA_937871705.1 uncultured Hymenobacter sp. | reverse complement strand
GTGAGCAGGTTGGTGAGCAAAATCTGTTTGGGCAGCAGCGGCAAAAAATTAAAGTATTTAAACCTAAGCAGCAGGCTGCTCGCACGCCCGGCTACCCTGCCTGTTACGGCAAACTAGCCGCCGGTTACAACCCGTTTTTTCAGAAGCTCGGCCATAACAAACCAGCTAGCTAATTGCGTAAGCCAAGAGGCAAATAGCTAAATCTCAGCCATATCAATAGTTGAGCTAAGCTTTCGCTCTTAGCGCAATTGGTTTATGGCTTCTTCCTCATCTGCCGGGCGGCACCCGGTGCTCACGGTGCTCCTCGTGTTGGTTGGCTTGCTGCTGCTGGGTGGCGGCATCACGTACTTTGCTACCGACCACGGCAAGGCCCTGCTGCCGACGCTGGAGCAGCCCACGCTGACTATCAGCAACATCACGCGCGAAAATATTGTGGGCCAGTTTGCCGTGAAGCTGCGCAACCGCGCGCCTATCGACCTCAAGATTGACAGCCTGCGCTACGAAACTCGCGTCGAGGGCACGCGCATCGCCCAAGGCCACAAAGCACGGCCGCTCGTAGTGAAAGGTAACGCCGTCAATGATTTAACCCTGCCTGTTACCCTGAACTTGCCCCAGCTAAAACAAGAGGCGAAGTCGATTCAGCGCGACTGCGTGACGGTGCAGATGCACACCGTGCTCTACGCCAACCTGCCCGGCGTTGGGCCCAAGGAAATTCCGGTGGATGTGCACAAGCGCGTCTACATTCCTAAGCTACCCAAGATTGAGGTGGCCGACGTGGACATCACCAAGCTAGGCCTGCAAAAGGGCGAAGCTATTGTGAAGCTGCGCGTAACCAACTACGAATCCATTCCCTTCACGGTCAAGCAAGTAAACTACCGCTTTCAGGTAGAAGACGACCTCGACGTGAAAGGCCAGGAAACGAAGGATGTGGCTTTCCGCAAGAAAGGCGTGCAGATAATGCCCATTCACGTCAGCTTTCAGCCCAAGTCGATGCCCAAGGTGCTGTTCAAAACCTTATTCAAAGCCAAGAAAACCGACTATAAGCTCACTGGCTCGGCCACGGTAGCCGCCGGCGCGGCCAGTGCTAAAGACGCCACCATGCAGTTTAACAGCAGTGGCACGGTAAAAGACCTCAAAGAGCTAGCCAAAGCGGGTAAGAAGAAATAGGCTGCCGCGCCGCCAACCAGGTTCCTCGTGCGGTAAGTAGCCAGCAACCATTAAGAAAGGGGGTAGGGCTGTGCACTGAGCAGCCCTACCCCCTTCGCGCTAGGCCAGTGCTGGTGGCCGCCTACAGCTTGCTTACCAGCAGCAGCAGGCGCACCCAGCCCGCAATCAGCAGCAGCCCACCGATGGGCGCCACGGCACCAAATTTGGTGATACCGCTGAAGCACAGCGCATAGAGCGAGCCACTAAAGAACACGATGCCGCCCAACCACAGCGCCGCCGTGGTACCAAGTGGGCCGCGCAGCTCGGGGCGAGCTATGGCTAATACGCCCACCGCCAGCAAGGCCAGGGTATGGTAAAACTGGTAGCGCACGGCCGTTTCGAAGGTGTCGAAGCGGCCGCTGGCTTCGAGCATGGGCCGCAGGCCGTGCGCCCCAAAGGCTCCGATAGCAACGGTGAGCGCCCCAAGCAAGGCCGCCAGCTGAAGAATAAGACGAGCAGACATGTAGGTATTGAGTAAAGAATAAGTAGCAAGGAAAGCGCTTAGTCAGCGTAATGGTTTGCCGCTGCTGGCCGCAAACTGCGGCAACTCACCGCTCATTACCTCAGCATTTTACCGCTAGAGCCGGGGCGGCAGGTCGGTGGCGGAGAAGTGAAAGGGTAGCAAATCGGACAGGCGCCCGAAGCGCAGCACCGTGCCACTGAGGCCGGGCAGCAGCAGCCAAATGGGATGGTCCTGGCGCATTTCATATTCGAGCATGACTTGGCGGCAGGCCCCGCAGGGCAGCGCCGCCGTAAACTCGCCCACGGCCGGGCGGCCCGCCACCGACATACCGATGATGCGCGGTGGGGGGGTAGGGCGGCTGCCCGCCAGCCCAAACAGGGCCGTGCGCTCGGCGCACAGGCCCGAGGGGTAGGCCGCGTTCTCCTGGTTGGTGCCTTGCACGATGGAGCCATCTGCGAGCAGCAGCGCCGCCCCGACGTGGAAGTGCGAGTAGGGCGCGTAGGAATTGGCCGTGGCAGCGCGGGCCGCCTCCCACACTTGGCG
>CALMOO010000430.1 GCA_937871705.1 uncultured Hymenobacter sp. | reverse complement strand
GATGATGGTAGTCGGCGCCGACCAGAAGTTTCCTGGTGCGCTTATCATCCCGGCTTTCGACGAGTTAAAAGTGTGGGCCGCTAAAAACGGCGTAGCTGCCAAAGGCAACGCTGAGCTAGTGAAGGACGAGAAGGTACTACACCACTACCACGACCTGGTGCATAAGTACAACCAGAGCTTCGCCCAATGGGAGCAAGTGAAGAAATTCGTTTTACTGCCCGAGCAGTGGACCGTCGAAACCGGCGAAATGACACCTACTATGAAGGTGAAGCGCAAAGTGATAAGCGAGAATAACAAGGCGATAATTGAAGGGCTGTATAAGTAAAAATGTTTGTCCTGCTGATAAAGGAAGCATCTTATCACATTCGAGGCGAGAGCTTTGGATTGGTAACCTACCCTCTCATTTTGACGTGATAAGATGCTTCCTTCGTCAGCAGGACCCATGTTTTTATTTTTGCTTCAACTAGTATGCAAGCCTAACAAATTTCTTTGTAAGTTTACCGCACTTACCCTGCGATATGAAACCCGAAGAAACCGTCGATTACAACATCAAAGTAGCCTGGCACGCCATTTCGCGGATGTACAATTCGCAGGCCGCCCGCTACGACATCACCACGAGCATCGGCTTCGTGCTGCTCAACATTGACCAGGAGCTAGGCACCCCGGCTACCAAAATCGCACCGCTGCTGGGCCTGGAAACGCGCTCACTCACCCGCATCCTGCGCAGCATGGAGGAAAAAGGCCTGATTTATAAACAAGCCGACAGCCAGGATAAGCGTTCGGTACGCATCTTCTTAACTGAGCTGGGGCTGGAAAAGAAGGAGGTTTCGCGCCAGACGGTGCGGCACTTCAACCAAAAAGTGCGCGGCAAAATCTCGCAAAGCCAGCTCGATACCTTCTTCAAGGTAGCCAGCCAGATTACGGGCATGATTGAGGGCAAGACGCTATTTGATGACTTCGAGCTGAAGCCTATGCGCACGGAAACGCCTGCCTCTTAGCGGCTCCCTACCCCCCTGCTGCTACGTGGCGACGAGCAGCTCATCGTTAAACCAAGGTTTCCCACCCAACGCGGAATACTGTTCCGCGCTTCCTTCACATGAAAAGAATTATCAAGAAAGTTGCCGTGCTGGGCTCTGGCGTTATGGGTTCGCGCATTGCCTGCCACTTTGCTAACATCGGCGTGCAAGTGCTGCTACTCGACATTGCGCCGAAGGAGCTACTTCCCGACGAAGAGAAAAAAGGCCTGAAGCTGGAAGCGCCCGCCGTTCGCAATCGCATTGTAAACAGCGCCTTGCAAGCTGCCGTGACTGCGAATCCCTCGCCGCTCTATCGTAAGAGCGAAGTAAGCCGCATCAAGACGGGCAACTTCGACGACAACCTAAAAGATATTGCCACCTGCGACTGGGTGATTGAGGTAGTCGTGGAGCGGCTCGACATTAAAAAGAGCCTCTACGAGCGCGTAGAGCAGTTCCGCAAAAAAGGCACGCTCATTACGAGCAACACCAGCGGCATCCCGATTCACTTGCTGGCTGAGGGCCGCTCGGAGGATTTCCGCCAGAACTTCGCCGGCACGCACTTCTTTAATCCGCCGCGCTACCTGAAGCTGCTCGAAATCATCCCTACCCCTGAGACTAAGCCCGAGGTGGTTGACTTCCTGTTGCACTACGGCGACTTGTACCTAGGCAAGACGGTGGTTTCAGCCAAAGACACGCCCGGCTTCATTGCCAACCGCGTGGGCGTTTTCGCCCTGCTCGACGCCATGCAGACGATGCAGAAGTTGGGCCTAACTGTCGAAGAAACCGACAAGCTAACCGGCCCGGTTATCGGCCACGCGAAGTCGGCCACGCTGCGCACCTCGGACGTGGTAGGCCTCGACACCACCATTAACGTGGCCAACGGCTTGGCCCAGGGCTTGCTCAACGACGAAGCCAAGGACGTATTCGTGCTGCCCGATTTCATAAAGAAAATGGGCGAGAACAAATGGCTGGGCGACAAAACCGGCCAGGGCTTCTATAAGAAAGTGAAGGGCGAAGGCGGCAAGTCAGAAATCCACGCCTTGGACCTGAACACACTGGAATACAAGCCCAGCCAGAAGGTGAAGTTTGCCACCCTGGAGCTGACCAAGACCATCGATAAGGTGGCCGACCGCTTCAAGGTGCTGGTGGGGGGTAAGGACAAGGCCGGCGAGTTTTACCGCTTGAGCTTCGGCAGCCTGTTTGCCTATGTGAGCAACCGCGTGCCCGAGATTGCCGACCAGCTTTATAAGATTGACGACGCGCTGCGCGCCGGCTTCGGCTGGGAGCTAGGGCCGTTCGAAACCTGGGACGCGCTGGGCGTGCAGGCCGGCATCGACTTGGCAAAGGCCGCGGGCCGTACCGTGTCGCCGTGGGTTGAGGAAATGCTGGCGGCCGACAACACGACCTTCTACAAGGTGGAGAACGGCGTGCGCAAGTTCTACGACCGCGAGAGCAAGCAGTACCAGCCGGTATCGGGGGTAGAGAATCTCATTATTCTCGACAACCTGCGCGCCAGTGGCAAGGTGCTATGGAAAAATGCCGGTGCTTCGGTTATCGACCTCGGCGACGGCATCCTGAACGTGGAGTTCCACTCCAAGATGAACTCGCTGGGCACTGATGTAATCCAGGGTTTGTTGAAGGGGGTAGAGCTAGCTGAAAATGGCTATCGCGGCCTAGTAGTCGGCAACGACGCGCCCAACTTTTCGGCGGGCGCCAACCTCGGCCTCGTGTATATGCAAGCGCTAGAGCAGGAGTTTGATGAGTTGAATTTGATGATTCAGCAGTTTCAGCAGGCCATGATGCGGATGCGCTACAGCAGCATTCCGGTGGTGGGCACGCCGCACGGCCTCACGCTGGGCGGTGGCTGCGAGCTAAACCTGCACTGCGACCGCGTGGTGGCTTCGGCCGAGTCGTACATCGGCCTCGTTGAGTTTGGCGTCGGCCTGATACCCAGCGGCGGTGGCACCAAGGAAATGACCTTGCGCACCGCGGCCAAGTACGAGGAAGGCGAGCCTGAATTCAACCTGCTTCGCAACACCTACATGACCATCAGCACGGCTAAAGTTTCGACTTCGGCCGCCGAAGCATTTGACCTGGGCTTCCTGCGCCGCGGCGATGAAATTGTGGTAAACCCCAACCGCGTTATCGCCCAGGCCAAGGCCGCCGCGATAGAGCTAGCCGATGC
>CALMOO010000429.1 GCA_937871705.1 uncultured Hymenobacter sp. | reverse complement strand
TGCTCATCTTCTGCCCATCGAGGCCCGGAATGGTCATCAGCTCGGCATCGACGCGCGCCTGGGGTAGCACCAGCGTTTCGCCGTAGCGGCTGTTGAACGCCGTGGCAATATCGCGGGCTATTTCGAGGTGTTGAATTTGGTCCTTGCCCACCGGCACTACCTCGGCATCATAAAGCAGAATGTCGGCCGCCATCAGCACCGGGTACGTGAAAAGCCCAGCGTTCACGTCCGAGAGCTTATCCGATTTGTCCTTGAAGCTGTGCGCATTAGCCAGCATGGGGTAGGGCGTGAAGCACGACAAATACCAGGTCAGCTCTGTCACCTGCGGCACATCCGACTGCCGGTAAAACAGGTTTTTCTCGGTATCGAAGCCGCAGGCCAGCCACGCCGCCGCCACGGCGTAGGTGTTCTGGCGCAGCAGCGCCGGGTCGCGCACCGTCGTGAGCGAGTGCAAGTCGGCAATAAAATACAGCGAGTCGTTGGCTGAGCTCTTCGAAAGCTCAATGGCAGGCAAAATCGCGCCGAGCAAATTGCCCAAATGCGGGCGCCCAGTACTTTGGATGCCGGTAAGGATGCGGGACATGGAAATTAGAATTACGCTTCTTTCGGTCACTTCAAACCTTGTCTGAGCCAGGTAAGGAAAGCCAAAGGGGGCGCGTGAATGAATCAGAAAAGCGAATTGGTATTGAGCGCGTGCACAAATCTGGTCAGTTGAAGCAAGCTCACTTTGTTGCTGTCGAGCAGCTTCAGCAAATCGGGCCGGTCGGCGGCATAGGGCCGTAAGGCCTCGTCTAGCTCGTGGTAAGTAGCCGTGTAGCTACCACCAGTATCGATATACAGCGTGCTAACCGTTTCGGACTGCCCTTGCCGCACCAGGTAGGCAGTAAATTGAGCAGCGGTGCCGAGCTGGCCGCTTTTAATCCTGGTGGTGTAGCGCAGCAGCGACAAGCGGCCACTATCAAGTAGCTCGACAAATACTTTTTTGTCTGCGACGTGGTTCCACAAGCCGTTGTGAATAGTAAAGCCTCTTGCCGTGGTGTAGCGCAGCGCGCCAACCTTGAGGCTGGCCACTTCGTCGGGTTGCCAGGTGGTTTTCCGCCCGGCGTTGTCCGTGGCTACTAGCTGTCGCGCCGATACCTTAAGCCGGCCCGTGTAGCGCACCTGCGGGTTGTCCTGCAAGACGTAGCTTCCCTCCGCTTCTGTAGGTCCGGCCAGACTCATGCTAAGTTGTGCCTGGGCAAATAATCTTAGGCCAAAAAAGCAACCTAAAAACAAGAGTAAGCGCATAATCAAAGTTTAAGGCGCACGCCCTGGTTATAAGCCTTCACCAAGTCGGCGAGCTGCTCACGCGTCACGGCATTGGTAGCAAACTGCCGCTGCAACACCGGGTCGGCGCCGAATAAAGCTGCCGCAAAAGTACCCGTGCCCTGGCCCATCGGCAGCCCTGGCGTATGCTTGGGGCTATATACAAAGAAGGTTTGGGTGCCTTGCTTGCGTAGCACGGGTAGGCGCACGTGCGCCTTGAGGCTGGCGCCCATCTCGGCCACGTAGTGGTAGTAATACAGCTCGACGGGGCCAGCTTCGACGGCTTCAAGCAGTACTGGGCCGGGGTGCTGGGCATCGTAGCCCGCCCGCAGCCGAAAGCCATCTTGCCGGACAAACTTATGATTATCAACCGTAAACGCCGTTACCTCCGCCGCGCGGAACGAGCGCTCCTGCCCATTGCGGACGCCCGTGAGCAGGGTAGGGTGGTCAGCTTCGGCTGGCACAAACTTCAGCGAAGCTGCGCCCTGCGCGCCATTAGCCAGCTGGTAGGTGCCGGGGGCGAGCGCAAACTGCGCTCGCGCCACGGTGGGCAGCAGCGCTGGACTAAGGGCAACTAATAGGGGTAAGAAGGTCTTAGCTGTAAAAACAGGACTAAAAACTAAACGAGACATGACTGGATACTTGATAAAGTAGAATAGATTAAGGAACGTAGATGAGTAGCTTACTTATATCCCAAATAATTAGGGCTTGGCTGGTGGCTTTATAAAAGGCTGACCGGAGTTAATTGCGTGAATAAAAGCCGGCAGCGTTGCCTCCCAAAAGGTGTTGCCTTCCAGCAGAGCGGCCCTTATACACTGTCATTCACCAGGGCTTCTTCCTGTAGCTCGGCTGTTTCGGCCGGCCCTAGGTAGCGGTCGATAGCATAGTGCGCCAGGTAGAGCAGCGGCGTAAGCACAATAGCAGCGGCAAACTTATACCAATAGTTAAACGTCGCCACATCCACGACCTGCTTCATCGACCAGTTGCCGAACAAGTGAAATGCCACGTACAGCACCACGAAGCTGTCGACGAGCTGCGAAATGAGCGTCGAGCCCGTGGCTCGCAGCCAGATAAAGCGGCTGCCCGTGAGCCGCCGAAACAGCTGAAACACGCTGGCATCGAGCACCTGCCCAATAATAAACGCTGTGAGCGAGCCGATAATGATGCCCAGCCCCTGCCGAAAAATACTCTGGTAGGCAAACTCAATATCGAAAGGCCGCCCGTGCGAGTCCGTCTTGTTGAGGTCAAGCCAAAAGTCGGCCGGCACGAGCTTGGTCGTGCCCAGAATAACCAGGAAGGCGTACAAAATCAACCCCACCGTGAGGAAGCTGATGCGCAGCACGCCCTTGCGCCCAAAATACTCGTTAATAACGTCGGTGGTGATAAATACGACCGGCCACACCAGCACACCCGCCGTGAGGCTGCCGGTGAGTCCAAAGGTCTTCTCTACCGAAAATATTTTGACGCCAATAATCTCCGCCAGCAGCGCATTCACCAAGAAAATGCCACTGAGGACTAAGTAAAGCTGCTGCTTTTTGCGAGAATAGGGGGTAGGCATTTCTTAAGCTATTGGCTTTTATCTTTTAATAACCGCTTATAGATGAGTCAACTATTGTCTACAAGACATGCTAATAACTGATAGCTGCCGGTTAATAACGTATAAGCTAAATCGTTACCAACAGCCCTTCAATAGCTAGCTCTGTATTCGGGAATACCGCTTGCGCCTCGTGCAAGTGCATGGCCAGTTGCTTGTAGCGCGACGAAAAGTGCCCAATGAGCAAGCGGCCTACCCCCGCCGCGCGAGCCACCTCGGCGGCCTGGTGGGCCGTGCTGTGGTGCGTTTGGGCGGCGCGCTCGCGCAGGTCTTCCAGAAAAGTAGCCTCGTGGTAGAGCAGCTCTACGCCGCGCACCAGCTTGGCTAGGCCAGGCGTGTAGAGCGTATCGGAGCAGAAGGCGTAGCGGCGTGGCAGCGCGGCCGGCACTGACACTTCGGCGTGGGTAAGGGCTGGGCGCCCGGTTTCGGGGTTGGCGGGTAGGTCGTGGCCCTGGGCCAACTGGCCCAGCTCGGCCGGGGTGAGGCCGGGGGGTAGGGCCTCTTTCAGGAGCTTGTCGCGGCGCGGCTGCTCCTCAAATAGATAGCCGCAGCACGGAATGCGGTGGCGCATGGGCAACGAGTGCACCCGAACCAAGGCGTCCTCATACACCAAGGTGTGAACTTCGGTATCGACGGGCACGAAGGTGATGTTGAACCCAAAGCTGTTGCCCGAATGAAACGCCTGCGTGGTCAGCACCAGGTCGAGGCCGGGCGGACCCACCACCGTTAGCGGCTCTTGGCGGCCTTGCAGGTGCAGCGTGCCCAGCAGCCCAAACAGCCCGAAATAGTGGTCGCCGTGCAGGTGCGAGATAAAGATGACGCGCAGCGAAATCAGGCGCCGCCGATGCTCGAGCAGCCGCCACTGCGTGCCCTCGCCGCAATCGATGAGGTAGCGGCCCTCACCCACGGCCAGCAGCTGGGCTGTGGGGTGGCGCCCGGTCATGGGCGTAGCGGAGGCGCTACCTAAAATCTGAAGCTCAAAAGTCACGTTTTCTAAGCTGTTGGCTAATAGCTGTTAGCTGATGGCTTTGTTAGAAAGCCGCGCCCCAGCCAGTAAAATAAAGTAGCCGTCAGCCGAGGCCGTTAGCTCTTCGTTTCTGCAACAAAAAGATAACAGCTAGCAGCTAACGGCTAACAGCTCAAATAAACTATTCCTTGTCCGTCAGGTCGCGCTCGATGGAGTGCAAAAAGATGCGGTCGATGCCTTCTTCAACGGTAGGCAGAATGTGTAGTACCGATTCGAGCTTGCTGATAGTGATTAGCTTTAATACGTGGTCTTGCAAGCCAGTGAGCACCAGCAGGCCGCCGGTCGAGTTGCACAAACGATTAGCGATAAGGATACTGCTCAGGCCCGACGAGTCGGTATACTTTACGTTTTGCAGGTCCAGAATCAGGTTGTTAGTGCCTTCGGCGTTCAGCTTTACAAACTCCGATTTGAGGTCGGGAGCGACGGTAGTATCGAGCTTTTTTTCATCAATGGTGATGACGGTATAGCTCTCTTTCTTATCAATGGAGTATTTCATAAAGAGGCAGCGAGTGGGCAAAAATGACGATGCGAAAGACGAAGGTAGCAAGAAATTAGAAAATGCGGAACGGCCTTTTTTTAAGAAGCTAATGATAAACTATTTAGTAAAGCGACTTCCCCCGCCCGTTGTTGCGGCGGCCGGCCCGCCAAACGTGAGCGTGGCCCAGGTGCTGAGCCAGTCGGCGCGGGCCGAGAGGCTGGCCGGGGCCGGCTCGATGCACGTAGTGGCCACCAGGTAGGGCCCGGCGCCGGGCAAGCGCAGCAGCACGCGGCCACTCCGGTTGCTATGGGTAGTAAAGTGCGCCGGGAAGGCGGGTGCTTGTTGCCCAGCCGGTTGCTTGGCAATCGGTGGGGTGGCATCCCACACCTGCACCAACACACCCGCGGCGGGCTGCCCCTGGCGCAGCACCCGCACCGTGAGTGCGGCGCCAGTACGTAAGTAGTACGGATTTTGTTCGGCCACCAGCTCTAAGGGCAGGCCCAGCACGCGGCGGTAGGCAGTATCGGCCGCCGCGGCCTGCGGGCGCAAGCCGGTGGTAGCCAGCACGAGCGCCTTGGCGCAGCGGCGGTAAGCTTCGCGGCCAATTTTAGTAGCAGTCTGGCCTTGCTGCTGGCGATACAGCAGCGCCGCATCCAGGCCTCCCTCGCGCAGGTAAGCGGTGAACTTATCGGGCGGCAGTTCCAAGAAAGAGGGCGCACTGGCGAGCACCACCAGGTGTGTACCCGGGGTAGGGCAGCTAATAGCCGGCGCTACCGAGTCGGCGCGCAGCGCCGGGCGCAGGTCAGTTGAGTCAAGGGGGGTAGGGCCTAGCCGCACGAAGCGCAGGGTGCGCCGCGTGGGCCGGGGCCAAGCTTCGCCCGCAAAGCCCGCGCCCACCAGCAGCCGCACCGGCACCGCCGCGCCTACCCCCACCCGAAAGCTGGATGGCTGCAGCCAGAACTCGTGGGCCAGCGTGGCGGTGGTGAAAAAGAGCACCAGGCCTGCCGCCCCCAATTTCCTGTCCACGCTCAAGGCTTTGAGGTGGCTAGTCTGAACTTGCCCATACGGAGGTAGTCGGCAGTGTAGCCGTCGCGCCCCGCAAAAGTGACTTTTAGCGTAATGCTGGAAGCCGCGACTTTGCCGGTGCGTGGCCCTGGCTTTTGATGAAATTGCCAGCTAGCCCGGCTAATGACCTGGTCAAAAGCCAGCGCTCGCACTACGTCGTTGTCAGAAGCTGTAAAATTTTGAATGCGTGGCACGCAGGTAGTACCCGTTGAGTCAATTTGAACCTGGATGAGCACAACGCCTCGCAACTTACGGGTGATTTTATCGGGCAAGCTATTGTGCAGCAGCTCGTTGGGTGTGCTAGTGGCTAGGCCGGCAATAGGGTCGCCGCCATCAATGGCAAAACTGGTGTGGGTGCAGGCCGGGTAGTCGATTATTTTGCCCGCCACCATGCCAGGGGGAGCTTGCTGAGCTAGCGCTGCTAGTGGCAGCAGCGCTAGCAGCAGGCTGAGGCTGAACCCCTTTCTATTTTTCATACTCATTGAGTTGGTGCGCCTTACAACCGCTCCAAGGCCAGCGCGTAGGCCCGGTCGTAGTACACGCGCAGGTTTTTCCAGTCGAAAATATCGGCGGAGCTCTCGACGCGGTTGCGCTGGCTGATGCGCTCGCGGCGGCTCAGCAGCACGAAATTCCAGAGCATCTCGGTCAGCTCCTCGGCGGCCTGGTCGAAGTTGCGCTCCTGGCGGCGCACCACATAGATGCCTTTGTCTTCGTGGTCGGGCACGTTTTTCTCCACATAGTCGCCAAAGCCCGACAAATCGCTCGTGATGGCCGGCACGCCACGCGCTACGCACTCGAGCGGCGTGTAGCCCCAGGGCTCGTAGTAGCTCGGAAACACGCCCATGTGGCAGCCGCGCACAAACTGCCCGTAGTCCATGCCAAAGAGCGGCGAGGTAGTGGACACAAAATCAGGGTGGTACACGATTTTTACCCGGTCGTGCTGGTTGTTCACCAGGTTGGCCTGGCGCACGAAGTTCAGGATGTCATCATCCTTGTCATTCACCAGGTTGTGGGTAATAACGGAGGGTAGCTGCGGGGTTTTCCAACTTTGCAGGCTGCGGCGGTAGCGCAGCTTCCAGTAGTCGTCTACCATGCTGTCGAGGTCGGGCAGGCGGTGGTCCTGGCTGGCGGCAGCGGCATAAAACAGGCGCTCGCCCACCTGCTCTTCGATAGCGCGGCAGGTTTCGCGCACCTCATCGAGCTGGGCGCGGCTTTGCAGCACCAGCGGGTTGATGCTGGTGTAGGGGCGCTTGGTGATAAAAAACATCACAATTTGCCCTTCCAGGCCGCTCTGCTGCAAGCGGTGGTTGAGGCGGGCCAGGGCTTCGAGCGTAATGTCAAAACCTTTATTATGATACTCATAGCGGCCCGAGGTGAACAAGTACAGCGTCTGGTCGAGGTCGAAGGAATAGCTCTGAAAGAAGTGCGCCATCACAAACTCATGGATTTTATCCTTGTAGAGCTTGTGCAAATTCTGAAACTCGTGCAGCGCCACGAAGCGCTCGATGTTCAGCCCGTTGGGCAGCACCGCGTCGGGTATTCTATCCAGTAAATAAATGCACTCGCGCACCGTCAGCTCGCTCACCGTCGTGAACACGTGGCTGCCGTGCGCGGCGGCGCGCTCCATGCTCACGGCGGGCTCGATGTTGAAGTGCCGCGCCTGCGTGCGCCAGTCCACCAGCATTAGGTGGTCGTAAAAATCGGGGTCGTTCATGGCCAGGTAGCGGCCCAGCAGCGTGGCGTGCGTTGTAAATACCAGGTGCACCGGCGCCTGGCGGCGGCGCAATTCCGGAATCGCTACCCCCGTCATCCACTCGTGAAAGTGGCCGATTACCTGCCACTGGCCCACAGTTTGGCGGGCCACAGTTTCGATAAATACCCGTGCCAAATCGCCAAATGCTACCACCTGGTGCAGCAGGTCGTCGTTGTCGGGGGTAGGCACTTTGTGGTCGCGCCAGAGGTCAGCCTTCAGCTCGGCCAGGCGCGGGTAGTTCTGAAACGGATTGATGAGCACCGTGCGCGGCCGGCCTGTTACGAGCCACACGCCCAGGCAGATATCGTAGCCTTGCTCGCGCATGGTGCGCACCGCTACGGCGTAGGGGTCGGTCATGCGGGCTACCTGCTCGTCATCGTAGGTTTCGAATTCACCCTGGGCCTGCTGCGAGAAATAGGGCCCGAGCAGGCAGTAACGCTCGCCCCAGGCCGGCATGGTGGCCGGCACTTTCGAGCGGATGACGGTGTAGATGCCGCCTACCTGGTTGCAGACCTCCCAGGCGACTTCAACCAGGAGGGAGTTGGGGAACAGAGCTTCGGGAACGGGCGCTTGGGACTGCATGGGCGGGTGGGCTAGGCGGAAGAATTGGTGCGAAAGGTAAGTTAACCCGGACCGGCTGGCGAAGCGTTTAGGTGATTAACTGTTAAAATATTTACCTTAAACCTGACCAGTAAGTTGCTAAAACATCTGCCAGGGGCCTCGTTGTTGTAAGTCCCATACGCAAATTTTCCGCTTATATGTCCGATTTAACCAACGTGCTCACGCCCGAATACCCGATTTTGCCCCAGCTGGCCCAGCGCCGCAGTCCGCGTGCTTACACCAGCCAGCCGGTGCCCACCGAAGCCCTAAACCAGCTTTTTGCGGCCGCTGGCTCGGCCGCTTCATGCTTTGGCGAGCAGCCCTGGCGCTACCTCGTGGGCAATAAGGAGACGCACCCCGAGGCGTTCGACAAAATCTTGAGCAGCATGGGCGAGTTCAACCAGGTATGGGCTAAAAACGCGCCCGTGCTCGTGGTGAGCATTGCCAAAACCACTTTCTCGCACGACAGCAACCCCAACCGCCACGCCCTGCACGACGTGGGCCAGGCCAGCGCCACGCTCGCCCTGCAAGCCGTAGAGTTGGGCCTGCAAATTCACCAGATGGCCGGCTTCTCGCAAGACGCCATTCGCGCCGCCTTCAGCATTCCGGCCGACTACGACATCGTGGCCGTAGCGACTATCGGCTACCCCGGCAACGTGGAGGCCTTGCCCGACGCCCTGCGCGAGCGCGAGTTGGCGCCCCGCCAGCGCAAGCCCCTCACCGAGTTTGTGTTTGAAGGCGGCTGGCCCCAGCTCACCACCGAGCGCTACGACCAGGCTCCGGTATAAAAG
>CALMOO010000428.1 GCA_937871705.1 uncultured Hymenobacter sp. | reverse complement strand
TGGCCAGGTCGCGGTACTTGGTAGTAAGAGCGCTGAAAATCATGCCTAGCCCTAGCGCCAGCAGGCCCATCAACACTACCAGCACCGGCGTCAGCAACATCAGCCAATTGGGGTGCAGAGTGTTAGTGGTGAATAGGTAGAATACCCACACTAGTAAAAACAGCCCGAACTGAATGCCGAAGCGCACTAGATTGGAAATAACAATGGACAACGGCATCGTCAGGCGCGGAAAGTACACCTTGCTAAACATCGCTGCATTGGTAGTAAACACTGTCGATACCGCCGTCAAGCTCTGCGAGAAGTACCCCCAAACTGTATTACCGGCCAGGTAAAAAATGAACGGTGGAATACCATCTGTACCTAGCTTCGCTACCCGCCCAAAAATGATATAAAACGTGATGGTAGTCAGCAGCGGTTGAATAAAAAGCCAGATTGGCCCGAGAATCGTCTGCTTATAGTTAGATACAAAGTCACGCCGTACAAACAGCATTACCAGGTCGCGGTAGCGCCACACATCACCTAGGCGCAGGTCAAGCAAATTGGTACGCGGCTCGATAACCTCCGTCCAGATTTCTTCCTGGGCAGGGGTAGTAGTATCTGACTTACCTGGCTTTATAGCTTCAACTGTTTGCACGAAGAGGAATAAAAATAAATAACAAAACCAATAGCGGGAGGCCATTAGGCTAGCTATTTCCTAGCTAACCTTGCACCAAGCTATAGCAGGGTGCCTCACCTATCCATGGTCACAAAGATACGGATAACACCGAAAGCCAACGGCGCGTGCTTCTTTAGCAGAAACACGCGCCGTTCAATTAGGTAACGCTCCTAGGCAATTTAACGGCCAAAGGCGTCGGTGTATACAGCCTGTATCCCTTCTTCGAGGCCGACCGTTGCCACCCAGCCGTGCTCAGCCAGCTTGCTCACATCCATAAGTTTACGAGGTGTTCCGTCTGGGTAGTCGGCGTTGAAGCGGATGCTGCCCTGGTACCCCACAATGCGCTGCACCAGCTCGGCCAGCTCGCGGATGCTGAGGTCGGTGCCGGTCCCGATATTTACCAGGCCCGGCTCGTTATAGTTCTCCAAGAGCCAGTAGCAGGCGTCGGCCAGGTCATCGACGTGCAGAAACTCGCGGCGGGGAGTGCCGGTGCCCCACACCTCCACCTCGGGAGCCCCAGCCTCCTTGGCCTCGTGAAACTTGCGCAGCAAAGCCGGCAGCACGTGCGAGTTTTTTAAGTCGTAGTTGTCATGCGGCCCGTACAAATTAGTAGGCATCGCCGAGATGTAGTTGCAGCCGTATTGGCTACGATAGGCATCGCACAGCTTAATACCAGCAATCTTGGCAATTGCGTAAGGCTCGTTAGTGCTCTCTAGTTCGCCCGTCAGTAGTGCATCCTCCTTCAAAGGCTGTGGCGCAAACTTAGGGTAGATGCACGACGACCCCAGAAACAGGAGCTTCTGTACGCCACTCAGATAAGCCTGATGAATGACGTTGCTCTCAATCATGAGGTTGTCATACAGGAACTCGGCCCGGTAAATATTATTAGCGTTTATGCCGCCCACTTTAGCGGCCGCCAGTATCACGTAATCGGGCTTTTCCTGAGCAAAAAAATCCGCTACCGCCTGCTGCTGGCGCAAGTCCAGTTCGGCCGAGGTGCGAGTTACAATATTGGTAAAGCCTTCGGTAGTCAGCCGGCGCACCAAGGCCGAGCCCACCATCCCACGATGGCCAGCCACATAAATTTTATCGTCTTGTTGCATCAGTATCAGACTTGCTCCTTGAATTGAAAGGATTGTAAAAGAACGTCATGCTGACGGCAGGAAGCATCTCTACCGCTTCGTTGAAATAAGCGTGGCCGAGATGCTTCGACAAGCGGACGTCTGATGAGCATGACAGCCAATTTTCTCGATTTTCCTTATTCAGGAACAAGTCTATCAAGTAAAGTTAGGGCTATAAATCAGTCGCTTGTTTTACTCGTTTTACCGAGTGCTTCTCCCCTACCCCGCTTGCTGCGCGCGATAAAAAGAAGAATTGGTTTCTGGCTGTGACTTTAACCCAAGCCAGAATCTAGTAATAAAACTAGTCTCCCCTCTCCTTTCGGAGAGAGGTAGGGGGTGAGGCGCATAGCAGAACGAGTAAAACGGCTTTTCTACTCGTAGGCATTCGGCACCGGATGCCCCCCAGCCTGCAGGTAAGCATCGCGCTGAAATAATTTCAAGTCAGCTTGCACCATCTCCTGCACCAGCGCCGGCAAATCATAGCTCGGCTCCCAGCCAAGCTGAGTTTTAGCCTTGGTTGGGTCACCAATCAGCAGCTCCACTTCGGTAGGCCGGAAGTAGCGCTCGTCTATCTGCACGACTACAGTACCAATTGGCAGCTGATAATCCGAGTTCTGGCAGGCTACTACCTGCGCTGTCTCCTCTATCCCTTCCCCACTAAATTCCAGCTCTATACCCAGCTCCGCAAATGCTAGCCGCACAAATTCGCGCACCGTAGTTGTAACCCCCGTAGCGATAACGTAATCTTCAGGGGTATCCTGTTGCAGAATTCGCCACATGGCTTCCACGTAATCTTTGGCATGGCCCCAGTCACGCTTGGCATCCAGGTTGCCCAAAAACAGCTTCTGCTGCAAGCCCAATGCAATGCGCGATGCCGCCCGGGTAATCTTGCGCGTCACGAAGGTTTCGCCCCGTAGCGGGCTTTCGTGATTAAACAGTATGCCGTTACACGCATACATGCCGTAAGCTTCGCGATAGTTCACCGTAATCCAGTAGCCATAGAGCTTGGCCACGGCATAGGGCGAGCGCGGATAAAAGGGAGTAGTCTCCGACTGCGGCACCTGCTGCACCAATCCATACAGCTCGGATGTGCTAGCCTGGTAGATGCGGGTTTTGTGAGTTAAGCCCAGAATTCGAATAGCCTCCAGCAAGCGCAGCGTCCCTACCCCATCTACATCCGCCGTGTATTCCGGGGTATCGAACGATACTTTCACGTGTGACATGGCGCCCAGATTATAAATCTCATCGGGCTGCACCTGCTGAATAATGCGAATCAGGTTGGTCGAATCCGATAAGTCACCGTAGTGCAGAATGAAGCGTACTTGGCTTTCGTGTGGGTCCTGATAGAGGCTGTCAATCCGCTCGGTGTTAATGAGAGAGGACCGGCGCTTGATGCCGTGCACCTCATATCCTTTGCTGAGCAGTAGTTCAACAAGATAGGCTCCATCCTGGCCCGTTACTCCAGTAATAATCGCGCGCTTCATAAGCAGAATAGGTTTTGACTGGTGCGTTTGCCACCAGTTGAAAATTGAGTGATGAACACTGCTGCTTTATATAGAATACTAGGAAGTCTAGTGCTATATAGGTAATAGCTGATTAGCAGCTTTATTAGTCAGCAAAGTTACTATACTAGCACCCACACTAAGCATGCTTCATACCTAAAACGCAATCATAGCGGCGAATGAAGCTTAGTAGCTAAAATCAGCAGCTAAAAGAAGCTTATTATTAGCGCTCAATCGAATCAGCTACATATAGAACCATCTCCTTTCACTTAAGATGCTAAGTAAAGCTGATTAAAGTAGTTCTTAGCTTCAAGTAGCAGTCATCCGGCTCCCCTACCTTTTATCTTTGCTACGGCAAGTGAACCAGGGTCGGAGGCTAATTTTCCTCATGAGCCGTATATAATGAACTTGAGACCCATCATAATTCTACTTAGCAACCAAATGCTGGAGTGGCTTCGCCATCAGCGCACGTATAGTGAAGGTTTGTTTTTGATAGGCATTGCCTTACTTCCTAAGTACAATAACCCGGTATTTGCGCCAGGGTATGCATATATGCACACGCCTTGCTTTCAACAATTTCTTTAAGTATGCAGCCCGCTTACCAAATCTGGTTAGACCGCCTGACCCAGCTGCCCGAGCCCGGACAGTGCGTGCTGGTATATGCCCCCGACGAGTGGACGGATATGCGGGTTGCAACCTACAAGCCCGATAATGAAGCCTCCCACGCCTTCATTACCAAAGACAGCAATGGCAATACGCGCTACGTAAAAGGCGTAACCCACTGGCTCCCCATCCCCGAGCGCCCACGCTGAGCTAAGCTGCCTTTCACACGATGTGGTATGAGTTGCCTGGCGAATTATAGTCTGATTTGCTTTTCCTACAGTAATACTTGAAATTGTTGTACACACCAATCGGACTTCTGTGGCCCTCCGCGAACCCTTCCGCGGTGCAGAACCGCCTGGGTTGTACCACAGGCTTGGTTTGTTGCAATAGCTCTACCAGCCACTATCTCCCATCCTTCCCCCGTAGCTGAAGCATAGTTCGCCCCACCCTGAAGCAGGGTGCCTCTAGACTTTGTCCGTCTTCCCACGCTATCAGCTTCTACAGTGCCAGCCGCTCGGTTGCCACATTGCCCGGCCGGTCATAAGCCTTTGCTTCTACTACCGTGCCTTGCACTGACGAGGTAGGCCGCGTGGCGCGATAAAGCCAATCCCCAGTATCCTGCAGGCTGGCTAAGCCCTCCTCACGCAGGCCCCCATCCGGGGCCAGTAGCCGCACGTACACGCTTACCACACCAAAATCATCGGTGGCGCGCACCCAGACGGCGTCGCCTACCCTACCCTGATAGCCGCTTGCGTCGAGCACTGTGATTTCAGGGGCGTTGTGGTAGTCCTGCACCGCCACGGTGTAGGCACTCGTGCAACGCTTCGTAATGCGGGTAGCATAAAGCGCCTTAGCGGCCGGGTCGTTGGTTTGCGCTCTACCGTACTGCCGCGCCCGGTGCGTGAGGTCAAGGTGCGCTTGCTGTGCCTCGGAGCGGGGCTTGCGCGGTCCACGCTCGGCCGCCTGCACGATGGTTTCGCCATTCAGCTGCCGCAGTATCAGTGGCCCTATCCGCCCCCGTTTGCCATACAAAGGTGAATCCTGACTTACTCGTCCCATGCGCGGGTTTATACCCCAGTTTGTGTTCTGATTAACGACGCTGCAGCTTTTAATTCAGCATACAAGTTACTACTGACCGAGCACTTATTCTGGGCGAGGCGCCCGACCTCGTGCTGCTGCGCCAACGCCATAATCTCCGGCATCTGGCAGGGCTGCCCGTAGAGATGCACCGGCATAATGGCGCGGGTGCGCGGCGTGAGAGCCGCCTCAAGGCGGGCCGGGTCCAGGTT
>CALMOO010000427.1:6498-6721 GCA_937871705.1 uncultured Hymenobacter sp. | reverse complement strand
GGCCCGAGGTTGCCCCGGCTACGTAGGGTAGGCCATCAACCAACGACAGCACCCGGTTGCGGAGCGTCGTGAAATTGCCACTCACGGTCCAGTTGAAGGCCTTATTCTGGATGGCGGCGTAGCGCAGCGTTACTTCTACCCCCCGGTTTTCCATGGTGCCCGCGTTGCCGGCAATGCTGGTGCCGTAGGTGCTGGGGCTGCCGGTAGGCGTGCTGCCATTGCC